>CADBOX010000288.1 GCA_902796415.1 uncultured Lachnospiraceae bacterium | reverse complement strand
ATAGTGTAATCCCCTAAGTTAAAGGTTAGTATTATACGGGAATTGTCCACAGTGAGTTTTGCCCCTCTCTGTGGACTTTTTCTTTATCATTGAAGGAATTAAAATGTTCACATACCGAAACGGAAGGATCAGGACATCAGTGAGAAGCCTGGTGGAATTTCTGCTGAGGGAGGGAGACATCCAGAGTCAAGGCAGCCTGGTGGCTGATGTGGAAACCATGCAGGCCGGCAGCAGGATTCACCGCAAGATCCAGAGAGAACAGAAAATCACATATCAAGCGGAAGTTCCTCTGAAGACAGAATGGTCTATGGAAGGATATCAACTGGTTCTGGAAGGAAGAGCAGACGGGATCGATCACACGGAATATGGCAGTTTTGTGGAAAATGAACAGATTACCATGGAATCCTACCTGAATGCAGATCATACCGGGGACAGGAAGCCGGATGAGCTCCTTTATTATGTGGATGAGATAAAGGGTGTTTATCAAAATGTGCTGGAGTTCACAGAAGCAAAACCACTTCATCTGGCACAGGCAAAATGTTATGCTGCCATGTACCTGATGGAGGAAGACCTGGATCTCGTCGGAGTTCAGATTACCTACTGTAATATGGATACCCAGGAGATGAAAAGGTTCTGTTCCGTCCATGGACGGCAGGAACTTATGGAATGGTTTATTCACCTTACAGATACCTATAAGATGTGGGCGGAGTCCTATTATCATGCTCGCATATTACGTCAGGCAACCATCAAAGACCTTGTCTTCCCCTATGCTTACAGGGAGGGTCAAAAAAAACTGGTCGCCATGGTTTACCACAGTATCCTTCAGAAGAAGAAAGTTTTCTTTCAGGCACCCACAGGTATCGGAAAAACCATATCTGCCATCTATCCTTCTCTGAAGGCATTATCTGAGAATAAGGCGGAAGAGGTTTATTATCTGACTGCCAAAACCATAACCAGAACTGTGGCTGAGGATACGTTACATTTTTTGAAACAGCAGGGACTCCGCATGAAATCCGTGACGCTGACTGCCAAGGAGAGAATATGTTTTCAGGAAGATCCTGAGTGTAACCCTGGAGCCTGCGAATATGCCAAAGGGCACTTTGATCGTATTAACGATGCATTATATGACATGCTATGCATGGAGGATGCCATTACCCGTGAAGTGGTCATAAGATACAGTCGGAAGCATATGGTATGCCCTTATCAGCTGGGATTGGAGGCATCCGCTTTCTCAGATCTTGTGATCTGTGATTATAATTATGTCTTTGATCCTCATGTCAATCGGACTTATGTGGCAAGAGAAAGTGGAAGTAATCCCAGGATTCTTCTGATAGACGAAGCCCACAACCTGGTGGAGCGGGCCAGGAGCATGTACAGTGCTGATCTGATGGAACAGGATCTGATCATGCTGAAGACTTGGATACCGGATACCGAGAAATCTCTGCTGAAAAAACTCAGAACTTGCAGGAGAAAGGTTTCGGATATAAAAAAGGAATTCAAGGAGGTTACCGGGGAAACCGGAAAGACAGCATCAGAATATTATATGGAGATGGATGATGTGGACCGGGTCTATCTTCCCCTGACCCGCTTCCTGGATGAATTGCAGGAATACCTGACAGATCATCCTGATTTTGAGGATAGAGAGTGGATCGTTGAGGTTTTTTTCCGTCTCAGACATTTTCTGGGGATTTTGGATACCATGACGGAAGGCTATCGGATTTATGGGATGTGGTCATCCCAGGGGTTTATCATCCGGTTGTTCTGTATCGATCCTTCCGCCCAGTTAAAAACAATTCTGGAGGGCAATTGCTCTGCTATTTTCTTTTCCGCAACATTGCTTCCCATGCCTTATTACCGGAACTTATTGTACGGGGAAGGAGCGGAAGCTTTTTCCATCCCCTCCCCATTTGAGGGAAAACGGCGCCTGATCTGTATCTCTAATGATGTCACCAGCCGTTATAACAGGAGAAACCGGGAAGAATACCGAAAGATCCTTGCTTATCTCAAGACGAATATAGAAGTCAGAAAAGGCAATTATATGGTCTTCTTCCCTTCCTACGAGATGATGGAGAACACCCTGGAACTATTGAAAGAGGAAGAACTGACAGACATGTCGGAGGTTCTGATTCAGAATCCTTCCATGGGGGAAGAGGAGAAGGAGGAGTTTCTTTCCTTCTTCCGTGAGAAAAGGGAGGATTCCCTGGTTGGATTTTGTGTTTTAGGAAGCATCTTTTCGGAAGGAATCGATCTGCTGGGTGACCGCCTTATCGGCGTTCTTATCGTTGGAACCGGTCTTCCGGGTATCGGCATGGAACGGGACATCATCCAGGAGTATTTTGACCGGCATGGTAAGAAAGGCTATGATTATGCTTACCGTTTTCCGGGCATGAACAAAGTACTTCAGGCGGCAGGAAGAGTGATTCGAAGTACTCAGGATGTGGGTGTTATAACCCTGCTGGATGAAAGATTTCTGTGGAAAGAGAATCAATATCTGTTGCCGGATGACTGGGACCGATACTATGAGGTAAGTCTGATCAATTATGACAAAATACTCAGGGATTTCTGGAGCAAAGCGGAAGAAAGCGGTTTTTTTGACCCTGAGGATAAGAAGTGATATGATGGATGACGACCAGAAAAATATGGTAAGTTAGAATACACGGGAACAGAGAGGAATGATATTATGATATGGAATATGATCTCCTGGAAGATGATCGCCGCACCGCTGGTTGGCGCGATCATCGGTTATCTGACAAACTGGATTGCAGTGAAGATGCTCTTTCACCCCCGATATGAAATCAGAATTGGAGGACGGAGACTTCCCTTCACCCCGGGAGTAATCCCCAAGGGTCAGCCCAGGCTGGCACGGGGTATCGGAAACGTGGTCAAAAACCAGCTGTTGACTACAGAAGTCATGAGCGGAATTCTGTTGTCAGATAAGATGAAGAATCAATTGGCAGATGCTGTAAGAAAATGGGTTGATGAACAGAAAGCATCTCAGGAAACTTTGAAGGACACCGCCCTGAACTTTATGGATGAAGATTCTCTCCGTGAAATGACTCTCTTTGCTCAGGAGTCCGGGGCCGAGTATCTGATGGACCGTGTGGAAGATATGGATCTGGCACATAAACTGGTGGACAAGATCGTAGTGATTGCCCAGGAAAAACTGTCGGAATCCATGTTTGGCATGATGATCGGGGGAGGATTCCTCACCAGTATCGGCGAGATGGTAGAGAAGAAACTGAAAGAATTCATTGAGGAAAATGGACAGGAGTACCTGGAGAGAGCCATTGCCCGGGAAATAAGATCCCTGGGTGAAAAAACGGTGGGGGAAGGTATCGGTATGCTTGATGATAATGGCGTCAATCTGGTATGTCTGACTACGCAGGTCTATGAGATGCTGGTCAATGCCTACCTTGGTAAAGTAATTGAAACCCTGGATTTCTCAAAGATCGTAGAAGACCGTATCAACTCCATGAAAGTGGAGGAAGTGGAAGAACTGGTTTTATCCATCATGAAGAAGGAATTAGGCAGCATAGTGAATCTGGGAGCTGTCATCGGATTTGTTCTCGGATTGGTGGAAGTACTGATCATGGTGGCCTGAGCTTTCCAAACATATAAATATATTCATCCTGCAAGTGTCTCGATTACGGGACACTTTTTTAGTTAAAAAGCCAAGATTTCAATGGTATTTTGCTTGATATTTCCCCTTGATATCGGGTGCAGGATAAAGGATAATAGAAGGAGAGTTTAATAACGGCATTGAATGGAGAAAAGTTACGAAATGGAAGCCAGAATATCTACAGTAAAACGAATGACAAAAGAGACAAATATTACCTGTACCCTGAATCTGGATGGGACAGGTAAGACGAATATTGATACGGGGATCGGTTTCTTTGATCATATGCTGAACGGGTTTGCCAGACATGGTCTGTTTGATCTGGAACTGTCCTGTACCGGAGACCTGACTGTGGATTCCCATCATACCATCGAGGACTGCGGAATCGTCCTTGGGCAGGCAATCAAGGAAGCACTGGGAGAGAAAAAGGCTATAAAGAGATACGGATACTTCATCCT
>CADBOX010000287.1 GCA_902796415.1 uncultured Lachnospiraceae bacterium | reverse complement strand
TATGCAGCATGTGCCGGTGCCGGACGTTCCCTGGGTTATGTGAATGCGCCCGGATTATTCCAGAGAGTCTGCGCAAACTGTGCTGACCTCACTTCAGATATCTCTATCTATGAAACCAACCGCAACCTTCTGGTAAATGGATTGCGTGATCTTGGCTAT
Organism: uncultured Lachnospiraceae bacterium; assembly: GCA_902796415.1. Lineage (GTDB taxonomy): Bacteria > Bacillota > Clostridia > Lachnospirales > Lachnospiraceae > Anaerobutyricum. The sequence continues at coordinate 19,536 of CADBOX010000287.1, read as the reverse complement.
CATGTAGTGGAACCGGGCGGTACCTTCTACATGTTCCCCCGAACCCTGATTGAGGATGATATCGCATTCTGTGAGAAAGCCAAAGATTTCAATCTTCTGATCGTACCGGGTACCGGTTTTGGATGCCCGGGACATACCAGAATCTCCTACTGCGTACCTACAGAGGTAGCAAAAAAATCTCTGAAAGCTTTTGCCGATCTGGCCGATTTCTATAAGAAATAATCAGGAATGTGACAAAAGATCAGGAGGTAGTTTTGTGATTATTGATTTTCACGTACACACTTTTCCAAAAGCGGTTGCAGAAAAAGCCATCGATATCATAGGAAGAGAGAAGGCCAGAATACAGCCTTTTACTGACGGCACACCCGAGGGGCTGATAGGAAGCATGAAAAAGGCAGGAATCAGCTACTCTGTTAACCTTCCGGTTCCCACCAATATGAAGCAGGTAGTGAAGCTTAACCGGCTGGCCATAGAGACAAAAGAGGAAAACTTTAAACGGGGAATTATTAATTTTGGTGGAATTCATCCGCTCTATGAGGATTATAAAGGGATTCTTAGAGACCTTGCTTCCCATGGAATCCGTGGGATTAAAATCCATCCTGCCTTTATGGATATAGAAGTTGATGATATCCGTTTTTTAAGAGTGATTGACTATGCATCGGAGCTTGACCTGGCAGTTCTTGCACATACCGGAATTGAGTTAGCCAACCATGAGAAGAATTACTGCTCTGTAGAAGGGATCCTTAATGTAGTTAACCAGGTTCATCCAAAAACTTTTATCCTGGCCCATATGGGTAATCTTGGCGGCTGGAAGGATGTGGAGAAGTATCTGTGTGGGGCTCCTGTATGGCTGGACACTTCCTTCTCACTTGGAAAAATATACCGTCATCCTCTGGCGGACCAGGCTCCATTTATGGAGCAGAAATTAAATGGAGAAGATTTTACCAGAATCGCCAGGAAGCATGGTCTGGACCGAATCCTTTTCGGTACGGACTCTCCATGGGGAGACCAGCGCATCGAACTTGATATGATGAAGGCTCTGGACTTTACCGAGAAAGAATTCGATCTTATTTTTTCTGAAAATGCCAGAAGAATCTTGAAAATATAAATATTAGATTATTATCATACGTTATGTATGAAAAAAAGTGTCTCGCCAGCGAGACACTTTTTTCATATATATATAATTTCTTAATTATAATATAACAATTCACCTGTCTTAATTCTCTGCTCTTCCTAATGCAAAGGCTTTCAGGTTCATCTCAAGGAATTTCTCCGGGATACAGTCCTTGATAGCCTGGATCCATTTCTCTTCGGGAATGTCAAAATATCTGGACAGCCTTCCCATGAGAACAATATTTACAGCCTTGGATGAGCCCGCTTCATTTGCCAGGCTGACACAGTCCATGGCATCCACTGTAATCCCCAGTGATTCCATCTTCCCGATCAGGTCTTCCGGGTAGGAAGCTGCTCCAATGATGACAGGCATAGGATCGATCTCCTGGGTATTGACCACGATACGTCCGTCCTTCTTCAGATATTCAACATAGCGGGCTGCCTCCAGTTTTTCAAAAGATACGATAACATCTGCCTCTCCCTTATCAATAATCGGGGAATAGACTTTCTCACCAAAACGCACATATGTCACAACGCTTCCTCCGCGCTGACTCATACCATGTACTTCGGATACTTTCACATCATATCCTTCCTGCAGTAATAAATGTCCTAATAATTTGCTGGCAAGAAGAGATCCCTGACCGCCGACACCAACAATCATAATATTTTTCGTCATAACCGGTACCTCCTCTAATTCTGTAATGCATCAAAACGACACATCTGCTGACAGACTCCGCAGCCTACACAGAGTGTGTTATCAATCACGGCTTTTTTATTCTTGATACTGATGGCAGGGCATCCGATACGCATGCAGGACTTACAGCCCACACACTTATCCTCATCCACCTTAAGCGGAGGATTATGCTTCACATATTTCAGAAGTGCGCACGGACGACGGCTGATGATAACGGAAGGTTCCTCCGCAGCCAGTTCTTCTTTCAGTACACGGTCACACTGGGCCAGATCATAAGGATCCACGATGGCAATACGGTTGAACCCCATGGAACGGCACAGATTCTCAAGATGAATCTTTCCTGCAGGGTCCCCCTTGATATTATAACCGGTGGTAGGATTCTGCTGATGCCCGGTCATACCTGTGATGGAATTATCAAGGATAATAATGGTGGAATTACTCTGGTTATATGCCACATTGGCCAGACCGGTCATGCCGGAATGCATGAAAGTGGAATCGCCGATCACGGCAACCGTCTTTCCTTCGCTTTCTTTGCCGAGAACCTTGTTAAAGCCATGGGCCGCACCTATAGAAGCACCCATACATAAGGTCATCTCAATGGCAGACAGAGGAGGCACTGCCCCTAAGGTGTAACATCCGATATCACCAAGTACGGTACATTTATTCTTTGATAAAGTATAGAACATGCCACGGTGGGGACATCCTGCACACATAACAGGAGGTCTGTTAGGCAAAGTCTCATCGAGGGATTTATATTCAGGAACCGCCTCACCCAGTTTGGATGCGATCAGGTTCTGGGAGAACTCGCCAAGCAGCGGAAGTACATTCTTTCCTTCCACTTCAAGACCAAGCTGTCTGCAATGGTTCTCGATGATAGGATCCAACTCTTCAATCACTACAAGTCTGTCAACCTTGGAGGCAAAATCCTTAATCATCTTGACTGGAAGCGGATTGGTCATACCTAGCTTCAGAATGGAGGCACTGTCTCCGTAGACTTCCTTGGCATACTGATAACTGGTGGAATGTGTGATGATACCAATCCTGGTATCTCCCATCTCCACGCGGTTAAAAGGACAATTCTCAGCATACTCAGTAAGTTTTCTGGTCCTCTCCTCCACGATGGGATGACGGCGGATGGCATTACCCGGCATCATGACGTATTTTCCTATGTTCTTCTCGTAAGGAATAGCCGGTGGAACCACACGCTCGGAAGTCTCCACCACACTCTGGGAATGTGCAACACGGGTGCACATCTTTATGATGACAGGAGTATCAAACTCCTCGGACATCTCATATGCCTTTTTTGCAAAATCCAATGCTTCCGCGGAATCCGACGGTTCTAACATAGGCACCTTGGATGCGATGGCATGATGACGGGAATCCTGTTCGTTCTGAGAAGAATGCATTCCGGCATCATCTGCAACACATATGATCATACCGCCGTTAACTCCTGTGTAAGAGGCTGTATATAAAGGGTCTGCAGCAACATTTAAACCAACGTGCTTCATCCCGCAAAAACTTCTTTTTCCTGCCAGAGATGCGCCGAAGGCAACCTCCATGGCAACCTTCTCATTAGGTGCCCATTCACAGTAGATCTCATCGTATTTGGCTGCTTCTTCTGTCACCTCGGTACTGGGGGTTCCGGGGTAGCTGGATACCAGACTGCATCCTGCCTCATATAAACCTCTCGCAAATGCTTTGTTACCTAACATTAACTGTTTCATGGTAATCATCCTTTCCGTTTTACTGTTTCTCCGCCTCTTCCGTGCGGTCAATAATGATGCCAAGGCAACCGGTGCCGGTGTTGAGCATACGATTCACCCTGCTGATGGTGGCAGAGCTGGCGTTTGTTTTCTCCATGATCTCGGTATATACCTTGTCTTTTTTTAACATAGATGCAACTTCAAACCGTTGTTCCATGGATTGGAGTTCTGTCATGGCACACAGGTCTTCAAAAAAATCACAACACTCCTCTAATGTTTCAAGATGCAGGATAGCCTTATACATATCCATGCGACGTTCCTTTGGAATTCTCCTTGCCATAATTACCTCCGATCTGATGGTCCGTTGTAAAGATACATCAATGCTTTAATCTACAAAACTCAATACATATCATACCATTTTTTCAAAGGAAGGTAAACCTGATTTTGTTCTTTTCAGTTTTTTTTGGAAATTCTTTCTTGCAGCTATGGACGGGGTCCTGTATTTCTTATAAAATGAGAACAGAATATTTTTTATATGCAAGAACAAATGGCAAGCGGAAGGAGGAAACTATATGACGGGAAAACAATATGACCATTATGTCAGCTTTTTCAGGAAAAACCCACGGTTGATTCCAGGGCTCAAGATCGTAAATCATATCCTGACTTCGACCGGTTTCGTCGTCTATCCTGCGATTCTGCTTTATCTGATATACAAAAAAAGCAGAAAGTTCATGTCATACCTGCTGGTTCCGGCTGTGGCTTTCTGTCTGGTTTCCCTGTTTCGAAAGAAATACAATCGTTCACGTCCCTATGAGGATCCCGAGATCCATACTCTCACAAAGAGAAAGAAAAAAGGGAATTCTTTTCCAAGCCGTCATCTCTTCTCCTATCTTCTGATCAGTGTGCTTCTCTGGTCCTTGTGCCCTCCGGCCGGAATTCTTATGACGATCTCCGGACTGCTTCTGGCTGTGATCCGTGTGATTCTGGGAGTACATTACCCCTCTGATGTGGTGGCAGGGATGATCCTCGGAGTATTCTCAGGCTTGATTACTCTTCTCTTTGATCCTAAACTTAGCTGATAAAAAAACAGCCGTCTCTTTCGAGACGGCTGTCGTATTATAACCTTTATTCGATTATTCTTCCTGTGCAGGAACATCCAAAGCCTTGATTGAGAGGCTGATCTTATGATCATCCTTCTTGAAATCAACAACTTTAGCTGTCACTTCCTGTCCAACCTGTAATACATCAGCAGGTTTTTCAATGTGTTCTCTTGCAATCTGAGATACATGAAGCAGTGCGTCCACACCCGGCTCTAACTCGATGAATGCACCGAAGTCTGTCATGCGGGCAACCTTACCGGTAACGATATTGCCAACTGCGTATTTTTCCTCTGCATTAAGCCATGGATTGGACTCAGGGAATTTCAGGGATAAAGCAATCTTCTCGCCCTGGATATCCTTGATCAGTACGTTCAAGGTTTCTCCTACTGTGAAGACCTTCTTAGGATTCTCAACACGTCCCCAGCTCATCTCTGAGATATGAAGAAGACCATCTGCTCCGCCGAGGTCGATGAATGCACCAAAATCAGTCACATTCTTCACGGTACCTTCCACTGTCATACCCGGCTCAATTCTTGCAAACAGAGCTTCCTGTTTTGCTTTCTTCTCAGCAACCAGTAACTGCTTGCGATCACCGATGATTCTTCTCTTGCGAGGATTGAACTCTGTGATCACGAACTGAATCTCCTGACCATCGTATTTCTTCAGATTCTTCTCATAGATATCGGAAACCAGGCTTGCAGGAATGAACACTCTGGTATCTTCCACAACAACAGAAAGACCGCCATCCAGAACCTTTGCAACCGTTGCGGTTAATACTTCATGGTTGTTGAATGCTTCCTCTAATCTCTTGTTGCCTTTTTCTGCCTTCAGTCTCTTATAAGTTAAAAGAACCTGTCCTTCTCCATCGTTCACTTTCAGAACCTTTGCTTCCATCTCGTCACCAACATTGGCAACTGTGGTAAGGTCAAGACTCTGATCGTTGGAATACTCCTGTCTAGAGATGATACCGTCAGCTTTATATCCAATATTAAGGATGATCTCATCCTCTTTAACATCGATAATAGTACCTGTTACAACCTCTCCATTTCTGATTGTCTTAAAACTTTCGTCCAGCATCTGGTCAAAACTCATTTCCGCCATGCTTTCATGAACCTCCTTGATTATATTGTTTGGGGTTGAAGCCCCTGCAGTAATACCGAGTTTCTCGATATTACGAAAATCCTCCATATTCAAATCATGAACAGTTTGTATATAAAAAGTATTACTACATTCTCTTTTACTTATCTCAAAAAGTTTTTGAGTGTTCGAACTATGTTTGCCTCCGATCACTATCATGGCATCGGACTGGGAGGCCAGCTGCTTTGCCTCATTCTGGCGCTCCTCCGTGGCATTACATATCGTGTTAAAAACATTTATATCATAACCCTTTTTAGAGATAATTTCAACTAAAAAATCGAATCTGCCGTAATTAAATGTGGTCTGAGAAACGATGGATATTCTGCTTCCTTCCGGCAGGTCAATGGACTCTGCCTGATCCTGATTCTCCACCACGATGGGACTGGTCTGACACCATCCCATGATGCCTTCCACCTCCGGGTGATGATTGTTCCCGATGATGATAACGGTCCTGCCCTCCTGGCTCTCCTTCTCCACAATCCTGTGGATCTTGCGTACGAAGGGACAGGTTGCATCCACCAGATTAAGGCCTGCATCTTCGATCTTCTGATACACTCTCCTGGGCACGCCGTGGGACCGTATGATTATGGTTCCGTGATCAATCCCGGCGATGTCCGATTCTTCTTCTATGACACGGACTCCCTGTTTTTGAAGATCTGCCACCACTTGTTCATTATGTATGATGGGACCATAAGTGTATACATCCTGATGGACCGCTTCCTCATAGACACGATCCACCGCTCTTTTGACTCCGAAACAAAAGCCCGCAGACTTTGCAATCTTAATCTCCATATATGATACCCTCAAACTATGATATCTTATGAAATTCCGAGATGATAGTATCCACAACTTCCTCGATGGACATATCCGAAGAATCTACAAGGATGGCATCCTCCGCCTGGCGAAGTGGAGCAATCTCTCTGCCCATATCCTGCTTATCCCTCTGTATGATATCCTCTTCAATCTGGTGAAGATCGCAGTCGATACCCTTCTGGCGCAATTCATCATAACGTCTTCTGGCACGTACCTCCGGGGAGGCTGTGAGATAAATCTTAAGAGACGCATCGGGAAGTACATGGGTACCGATATCCCTTCCGTCCATCAGAACGTCGGACGATGCAGCCAGATTCCTCTGCAGATCAAGAAGAGCCGCCCGGACTGCCGGTATGGCAGAAGAAACGGAAGCCATCTTTCCGACTTCCTCTTCCCGGAGATAAGGGGTTACATTCTCTCCGTTCAGGATAACCTGCTGCTTTCCTTCCTCGTCATAGGCGATACTTACCTTGATCTCAGGACACAAGGAAGCAATGGTTTCGCAATCGTCACCCCGGATTCCCTTTCTCAGGAAATAAATTGCCATGGCACGGTACATAGCACCCGTATCAACATAGATAAAACCCAGCCTTCCGGCAATCTCTTTGGCGATAGTACTCTTTCCCGCTCCTGCAGGGCCATCAATTGCTATACTGTACATAATATGTCTCCTCTCAAAAAAAGAATAGCTTCCATCTGATAATGCTGAAAACATATTCTTCAACATAATACCACAAAAAAAGTGGAAAGAAAAGCCTTTTTTTTGGTAAAATTGATCTTTCATCCATCAGGCAAAAAAACCTGCCGTGTAACCTGTGGACCAGGCAATCTGAAGATTAAAACCTCCGGTAACTCCATCCACATCAAGGATCTCACCTGCAAAAAAGACACCAGGAACTAATTTTGATTCCATGCTTGTAGGGTTGACCTCCTTGACATGCACTCCTCCCCTTGTGATGATCGCCTCCTCAAATCCCCTGACACCACTTATGGACATAGGCAGTTCTTTCATGAGGATTTCCATCCTGTGACGATCGGCTTTGGATATATCCCTCACTTTTTTATGAGGATCGATCCGGGCCAGTTCCAGGAAGATGGGAACCATTTTCCGTGGCAGCATGGTGTCGATCACGTTGGAGATATCTTTATTACGAAAGGTATCGAACTCCCGCAAAAACCGTTTTTCCAGCTGTTCCTGTGTCAGGGAAGGTTTAAGATCCAGAAGCAGGCGCAACCTGCCCTCTTTCAAGGCCTTCTGATGCTTTCCCAGTCTGGTACTGGCTGTCAGGACTAAGGGGCCGCTCACACCAAAATGGGTAAATAAAAATTCTCCGAATCCTTCGTAGACAAGTTTCTTTCCATCCCTAACCCGGATGGATACATTTTTCAGTGTAAGTCCCATGAGCTCTTTACACCAGGTTTCTTTGATAACGAATGGCACCAGGGAGGGCTGAGGCTCTCTGATAGTATGGCCCAAAGAAGCAGCCAGCTGATATCCTTCCCCGTTGGACCCTGTGGATGGATAAGATTTCCCACCACAGGCAAGAATAAGGGAATCTCCCTTTATAATCTGTCCATCGGTAAGTTCTACAGATTGAAATCCCTTCTCCTCATCCCAGTGAATCTTCGCAGCATGTGCATGATAACGGAACTTCACCCCATTTTTAACGCACTCTTCTTTCAGAAGACGTATCACATCGGAAGAATGATCACTCTCAGGAAAGACCCTCATGCCCCTTTCGATCTTTATCTTTAAGCCGCGGTCCTTTAAAAACCGCATCATGGATTCGTTATCAAACCGCTGGAAAGAGCTGTAAAGGAAACGGGGATTGGTCTGTATATTAGACAGGAAGTCTTCCGGAGGGCAGGATGTTGTAATATTGCAACGTCCTTTCCCGGTGATAAACAACTTCTTGCCCAGTTTCTCATTTTTCTCCAGCAGGATCACTTTTTTCTTCTCATAAGACGCAGAAATGGCAGCCATAAGACCGGCTGCCCCTCCACCAATAATCACTATTGTTTTCACTTATTGATTACTCCTGTTATAGACATCATCATATTCGCTCCACAGTCCTTCCAGGGACATAAGATGCTGTTCTACGTCCTCTTTGCGAAGCAGAGCCAAAGCGGTAACCAGAGCATTCACGATGCTTAACGGACCCACCATGGAATCTACGATGGTCATGACATCCGTCTTGGCTACAAGGATACAGTCAGCGCAGTCAGCGACAGGGGAATGAATATTATCTGTCAGTGCGATGGTATCAGCCCCATGGTTCTTCGCATATTTAAGTGCAGTGATGGTCCGTTTGGAATATCTGGGAAAAGAAACCCCGATCAGTACGTCCCCCTCACCGATATTATATATCTGCTCCAATGTTTCCGAAGTACTGGCAGTTTCCACCACGGTCACTTTGTCAAATAACATCTTGAAATAATATCCCAACAAGCCTGCCAGGTAGGCAGCGCTTCTTGCTCCCAGGATATATACTCTCTTACTGTCGTTAATTATGCTTACCGCTTTATCAAACTCTCCCTCATCGATACCGGAATGAATGGTGTCTTTCAGTCTCTCCATGTCTGTGGTCAGAATACTTCGCAGGACTCCCTTCTCCTCGTATCGTTTGGAAGACAAAGACATACGTTGCTTGGAGTTGGAATTGGTCTTTACAATCACCTGAATTGCTTTCTGCAGTTCCGGATAACCGTCGTACTCCAGCTGATAGGCAAACCTCACCACCGTGGACTCACTGACCCCGGCCTCTTTTCCGAGTTTGGAAGCAGTAAGATAAGCGGCGATGTCATAATTCTTTGTTATATAATCTGCCAGTCTCTTTTGTCCTTTGCTGAAGGAGGGAGCTTTGGCTTCCATCCTCTGCAGTAAATTCATATGTTCCAAGATAAACATACCACCTATCTGATTATTTTCCCTGATATTTGATGCAGGAATCTACGTCATAACCTTCAAGAAGTTTCCGGCCTTCCAGGCCTTCCAATTCCATAACGAAGATCATCTTAACCACAATGCCGCCCAGGGACTCGATCAGTTCAGCAGCCGCTTTTGCGGTTCCGCCTGTGGCAAGAAGATCATCAACCAGAACAACTCTCTGACCCGGGAAGATGGCATCTTTATGAATCTCAATGACATCCGTGCCGTACTCCAGAGTAAACTCTTTTCTCACTGTCGCACGGGGAAGCTTTCCCTTTTTACGGATAGGAATAAAGGCTTTATGCTTTCCATATGCGATTGGCATACCGAACAGGAAACCTCGTGCTTCTGTTCCGGTGATGACATCACATTCCACACCTTCCAGAAGTTTTAACATCTCATGAATACTTAACTGTAAACCATCCGGATCCTGCAATATGGAGGTCACATCCCGGAATACGATACCTGGTTTTGGAAAATTCGGAATACTTATAACATAATCTTCAAGCTTTTTCATGATACTCTCCTTTTTCGGTTTATGATGAATGAAAATAAACAAAGATAATAAAATCTGAATATAGTATATCAGATAATTTCAGAAAATACTATAATCAGTCGGAATAATTTAACCATGTTTTATGTAAATCTAACAAAAACGGTAATTCTGAATGACTACCTGGATGGACCTGGTTCCTCTCCACTCATTGATCTGAGGGTAGTAGGTGATGTGCATCTGCACGGAAGCAGGTAATCCCTTCTTCAATCGGTTGAGTTCCTCCTTGCCATACTTTTCTTCGATCTCTTTTAAGAATTCTTCTGATTCTCCGAAATAAAGAGTCTCCATGCCGTAACCGGACTGGTCATATACGTATAACTTGGTACACCGCCCACTTGTTCCAAGAACTCTCAGGCTGGAAACATGCAGATCCTTCTGGGCGAATAAGGGCTTTTCATTTCCTTTCCCAAAAGGTTCAAGAAGTGATAGCTCCTTCACAAAATCTTCTGACAGATAGGAGAAAGGGACTGCCACATCAATATGTATCTTCTCCACAAAATCCGAATCCTCAAGGCTGGTATTCTCATTCAAGCGGCGCCGAAGTTCATCGATTCTTCCCTCTTCCATGGTCAAACCTGCTGCCATGGGATGCCCGCCGTATTTTACAAATAGATCCTTGACCCTGGTCATCTCCTGAAACATGTGATAAGCCTCGATAGACCTGCCCGACCCTTTCACTCCATCCTTGGATCTGGTCAGGACAAAAACCGGTTTATTGTAATGTTCTTTGACACGACCTGCTATGATACCGGCTATGCTCTCATGGCATTCCGGCAGATAAATCACAAGGACTTTATCCTTGTAATACTTTTTCTCTTCCAGATAAGAGATGGCTTCCTCCACCCCCTTCTGGGTCATTTCTTTTCTGGTGTTATTCAGATCAACCAGTTCTCCGGCCTTTATAATCGCTTCTTCCCTGGTCTGGCAGGTAAGCAGTTCCATGGCATCCTGGGCAGTTTTCAGTCTTCCGGATGCGTTGATGCAGGGTCCAAGGATGAATCCCAGGGTATGGGATGTTATCTTTTTCCCAAGAGTTCCTGTAACTTCCAGAAGAGCACGCAGTCCGACAATCTGTGTATCGTACATCCTCTTGATACCTTCCTTTACCAGGATCCTGTTCTCTCCCCTGAGAGGCATCACATCACATACTGTAGCCAAAGCTGCAAGTGGTAAAAAAGTCCGGATCTCAGAGGAAGCTATGCCGGCTTTCCGGTACATGACTTCCATAAATTTATAACAGACAACCGCACCGCAGATCTCCCGGTTCGGATAAGAGGAATCCTCCTGCTTGGGATTCACCACCGCATCCGCATCAGGAATATGATAGATTTTGTTTTCTCCCTCCATCTCATAGGGGATATCATGATGATCCGTGATGACCACAGTCATACCGGATTCTTTTGCATACTGAACCTGTTCAATGGCTGCGATACCATTGTCACAGGTGAGAATGGTATCGCAGCCATCTTCTTTAGCCTGACGGATCAGATGTTCATTGATACCATACCCGTCCTCAACGCGATCAGGGATACGATAATCCACACATGCCCCACATCTCCCTAACCCTCTCCATAGAATATAGTTGGAAGATATGCCGTCCACATCATAGTCGGAGATGATACGGATCTTTTTTCCCTCTCTGATTTTCTGAAGAATGATGTCTGCCGCTTTCTCAACATCCTTCAGAAGGTATGGAGAAGGGAGGTCCTCAAGACTTCCGAACAGATAGGAACTGATCTCTTCGTCCGAAATGATATCACGGTTTCGAAGCAGTCTGGCCAGTACCGGACTGATCTGAAAGCGGGTAGCAATTGTATTAAAATCTGCTCTTTTTGTCATCAAAATCCATTGTTCCATCTTAATCACCTGATTTCTTTTGTGTGTGATTAACAAAATCCAACCGACAGAGACTGCCGGTTGGATTTCATATTTTAGAATTATCTTCTTTTCTTATTCTTTTTTCTCTTCTTGTTGGTATTGGAAGAGCTCTTTCTGGCAGCAGTTTCCGGACTGTCAGACTTAGATACCGTCTCAACCTTATCCGGAGTGGAAGGTTCTGCCTTTACAGGCGCACTGTCAGACTTTTTGCTCACAGTCTTCTTGCCTCTGTTCTTCATATAATACCACACCGGACCTGTGATACATACAGAAGAATAAGCACCGCAGACAATACCGCACATCAGGGTAAGAGTGAACTCTTTGATGGATGCCACACCCAGGATATACAATACAAAGATTGTGATAAAGGAGGTGAGGGAAGTATTGATGGTACGAGTAAAGGTCTGGCTGATACTGGTGTTAACCACCACATCAAGACCCTGTTTCATCATCTGGTTATTCTTCATATTCTCGCGGATACGGTCGAAGATGATGATGGTGGCATTGATGGAATAACCTAATATTGTCAGCATACAGGCAATAAAAGTATTACCCACAGACAGGCGGAATACAGAGTAGATGGTAAGTACCACAAACACGTCATGTAAAAGTGCCAGCACCGCACTTCCACCGAACTTCACATCTTTGAAGCGGAAAGCGATATATACCAGCATACATAAGGATGCGATGATCACGGCGACGATGGCATCGCTCTTCATCTCGGCAGACACACTGGCCGCGATCTCTTCTGTCTGGTATTCCTCGATGTCATAAGCTGCCTTTAAAGCATCTTCTAATTTGGAACGTTCCTCTACGGTCAGCTCGTTGGTCTTGATGACGATCTGGTCAGAGTTGATAACCTTCTGGCTCTGAACCGTCTTCACATCCACCGTATCCTTTACGGTCTGAACGATCTCTTCCTCAAGGCCGTCCGTAAGTTCACTGTTAAATGTCATGGTTACAGAAGTACCGCCGGAGAATTCCAGGTCATAATTCAGGATATTTCCGATGGCATTCTTATTGATCGGCATGAACACGAATCCCAGAAGGATAACGATCAGAGAACCGATCATGCAGAACTTGCTTAATTTTACATAATTTCTGACTTTGACTTCCTTGGCACGCCCATAGAATTTCTCATCCTGCACACCCAGTTCATAGAAGCTCAACATCAGATGTTTTGTCACAAACAGAGCGGTAAACATGGATAAAATGATACCGATAGCCAATGTCTGGGCAAAACCTTTTACTGTACCGGAACCCTTCACCCACAGAACAGCCGCAGCGATCAGGGTGGTAATATTACCGTCCAGGATTGCGGAAAGAGCCTTGTCATAACCACCGTTGATGGCATTGAGTACCGACTTGCCGGAAGCAATCTCCTCGCGGATACGAGTGAAGATGATAACGTTGGCATCTACCGCCATACCTATGGCAAGCAGTACACCGGCGATACCGGGCAGAGTCAGGGTAGCATCAAATCCATTGATTGCCAGAAGGTCAAGAATAATATAAATGCAGAGCGCCATACTGGCAACAAAGCCCGGGAACAGGTATACGATCATCATAAATAAGCTGACCAGGGCAAGGCCGATAGCACCGGCTCTCAAGGATGTCTGGATGGCATCCTGTCCAAGTTTGGCACTGACAACATTTGAACGAATCTCTGTCAGGGTCAGAGGAAGCGCACCGATACGGATGGTGGAAGCCAGCTCGGATGCGGTTTCAAAACTCTCCATGTTTTCGATGACACAGTTGCCGTCTGTGATGGCAGACTGAACGGTCGGAGCACTCACTACTTCCCCGTCATAATAGATATAGATCGGTTTTCCGATATTGGCAGAAGTAGCTGTGGCAAAAGCTTTTGCACCCTCGTCATCCATGGTAAGTTTTACCACGTAGTTCTTCATTCCCTTATCTTCCTGGGTTCCTGCTTCTGCACTCTTGATATTTGCACCGGTAAGAACGACACTTCCGTCCTCCAGCTTGAATTCCAGGTCTCCCGGTTTACCCAGTTCTTCCAGAATCGTGTTGGCGTCTGTTACTCCGGGAATCTCGACTGTGATGTTGCGGGAACCCTCTTTGTAAACCTCAGACTCCGTACTGTAATTCTCCACACGCTTCTGGAGCTTGTAGATGGTATCTGCCACATCGGTTTCCGACGGATTATCGTCATTAATCTGGTAAGTGATACTTACACCACCGGCCAGGTCCAGACCCAGCTCAATATTCTTAGCAGATCCCTTATGCTGTTTTCCGAGGCCATTTGCCACTGTATAAGCACAGAATACGGCCACGATGATCACAGCAAGAATCGTCATGATGGCCTTTTGTCTTGGATTGGCCTTACTGTTGCGTTTCTTCGCCATTGTTCATATTCTCCCTTTCCTCTGCCATTGCTGCTTTGATCATGATGGCACACTCCACACGTTTTCGTTCCATCTGGCAGCTCAAATCATAGGTTTCATTGATATTTCCATGGAATTTCCATGCGTTGGCGGCACATCCGCCGCTGCAATAGAATCTGGCAAAGCATTCTTTGCATTTTTCCTTAGTATATACGTTACAATTACGGAATTCATCGCAGATCTCCGGCTTATTGATTCCGTGAAAAACGTCCCCCACTTTGAATTCGTCTTCACCCACAAACTGATGACAAGGGTAGAGGTCCCCCCACGGTGTCACTGCAAGGTACTCTGTGCCGCTGCCACATCCTGAAAGACGTTTTGCCACACAGGGACCTCCGGTGAGATCGATCATAAAATGGAAGAACTGGAAGGGTCTTCCCTCGCGGTTTCTCCTGATCAATTCCCGGGCCAGCAGGTCATATTCGTGGAAGATCTGCGGAAGATCTTCCTCCCGGATCGAATAAGGTTCTTCCGGAAGTCCTACCACAGGCTCCATGGATATCTGTTTAAATCCCAGGTCCGCCAGATGAATCACATCCTGCGAGAAATCCAGATTCTCCCTGGTGAAAGTTCCCCGGGCATAGTATCTCTGATGATTCCTGGATTGTGCAAATCGAAGGAATTTGGGCAGAATAACATCATAACTGTTCTTGCCCCCTCTGGTGGGCCGCATCCGGTCATGGACTTCTTTTCTCCCGTCGATACTCATGACCACATTGTCCATCTCACGGTTTGAAAACTCCATGATCTCATCGTTCACAAGAAGACCGTTGGTAGTAAAAGTGAACCTGAAATGCTTGTCATGCATTTTCTCCAACTCTCTTCCATACTCCACGATTTTCCTGACCACACCAAAATTCAGAGTCGGTTCTCCTCCGAAGAAATCTACTTCAAGATTATGCCGGTTGCCGGAATTAGCCACCAGGAAATCCAAGGCTGCTTTTCCCACTTCTTCTGACATAAGAGACCGATCTCCCTTGTATTCACCTTCTCCTGCGAAACAATAACGACAGGCCAGGTTACAGTCATGGGCAATATGAAGACACAGGGCTTTTACAACGGTCTTTCGTTCTTTCACTTCCTGGATATAATCTTCATAATTATCCTCAGTAAATAAAAGACCCTCTTTTTTCAGCTCCTCCACTTCACCGTAAGCTTCCTCAATCTCCGCCGGTGTATAGGTAAGCTTTGTCTTCATATCTTCCAGGTCACATTTTTCGAAGAGAGCAATCACATCATAGGTAACGTCATCAACAACATGAATGGCACCGCTACAGACATCCATAACGATGTTATAACCGTTGTTCTTATATTGATGTACCAAAATGACTCTCCTTTCTCTATATTCAGTATTATAAGGACCGATCCTTCAAAAGCTTTTATCACACATATAGGGTGAACAGAAATCTGTTCACCCTATTGAAAGCATATCTTTAGGGAAAGGATCGCAGATACACCTCAGTGCATCAGTGTCCGGCGATTATTTTTTCTCGTTCTCGCAAGTCTGATTTCCAACTGTGCAAGAAGTCTTGCATGCGGACTGACAGGAAGTCTGGCACTCGCCACATCCACCTTTGCACATGCTTGATGCATATGTTTTGTTTCCTGTAAGAGTTTTAACGTGCTTCATCATTAAGCCTCCTTCATCAAAATATACTGGATCATGCCGGATACCGGCATTTTCAACCCTTAGTATATCATAAATCTGTCAAAATCTGCAACTATTAATCTGACTACTCTTCTTCCTCAGTTTTAGCGTAATCCGGTTTTTCCACTGCCTGGATTGCCTCTTTCTGCATAGGAATACGGCAGTTACGGTTATTACCGAACTCAACGATCACGGTATTATCCATGATATCGATGATGACGCCATAGAAACCGCTGGTAGTCAGCACACTGTCCCCTGCCTTCATGGAAGCATTCATGGCTTCCCTTTCTTTTCTCTGCTTATTGTTGGGACGGATGCTCATAAAATAGATCAGACCTCCGAAAAGCAACACATAAAAGGCGATCAGGCCCCATCCGCCAGCTAAACCACTTGCTAATAACATAGTAGAAACCTCCATTTTTCTATCTGATAAATAATATAACTGCCGGAATCATTCTTCCGGGCTTAAAAATCCTTCCAACATGGATTTTTTGAACGACTTGTAACGATGTTCTTCGATGGCATCCCGGATCTGCTCCATAAGATGATTGTAGAAATACAGGTTATGAAGAACACAAAGGCGCATACCCAGCATCTCTTTTGCCTTGAGCAGATGGCGTATATAAGCTCTGCTGTAAGAACGGCAGGCCGGACACCCACAGCCCTCTTCTATGGGCCTGTGATCCAGTTCATGTTTCTTGTTAAAGAGATTGATCTTCCCATGCTTCGTGTAGACATGGCCATGTCTGCCGTTTCTGCTGGGGTAGACACAATCAAAGAAATCAACTCCCCGGTCGACCGCCTCAAGGATGTTGGCAGGTGTACCCACTCCCATTAGATAAGTAGGCTTATCTACCGGCAGATATGGCACGGTAGCATCAAGGATCCGATACATCTCCTCATGACTCTCTCCCACGGCAAGACCTCCCACGGCATAGCCGTCCAGATCCATCTGAGCGATGCGCTTGGCATGCTCAATTCTGATATCTTCGTAGATACCACCCTGATTGATGCCGAAAAGCATCTGCCTGGGATTCACAGTATCCTCCCTGGCATTTAGCTGCGCCATCTTCACTTTACATCTCTCCAGCCACCTGGTGGTGCGGTCCACGGATTCCTGTATGTATTCCTTCTCTGCCACACTGGAAGGACATTCATCAAAAGCCATGGCGATGGTAGAACCAAGATTGGATTGGATCTCCATACTTTCTTCCGGTCCCATAAAAATGTGGTGCCCGTCTATGTGGGATTGAAAATAGACCCCTTCCTCCTTGATCTTTCTGAGACCGGCCAGCGAAAATACCTGAAATCCACCGGAGTCTGTGAGGATGGGACGATCCCATACCATAAACTTATGAAGACCACCGAACTGCTTGATGAGTTTATCTCCGGTTCGTACGTGCAGATGATATGTGTTGGATAATTGAACCTGGGTTCCCAGGGTCTTAAGATCATCTGTACTCACGGCTCCTTTAATGGCTCCCACCGTACCCACGTTCATAAATACCGGGGTCTGGATAGTCCCATGAACCGTCTCAAAAGAACCTCTTTTGGCACATCCATCCTGTGCAATTAGTCTATACATACAAATTCCTCACTTTTTACATACAAAGGATATTCTAGCATACGAAATGAGAATGTACAACAAAAACTTAAAAAATCCTCTCACTTACTCTTCTTCCATCAGATACATGAGGATGGATAAGGTGGTCATGCCTGCTGTCTCAGTGCGAAGAATACGATGTCCCAGGGTGATGGTCTCTCCGCCGGTCCTTTCCAGTGCCTGGATTTCCGACTTTTCAAATCCGCCTTCCGGGCCGATAAACACTGCCAGAGATGATTTTCCTTTCATATCAGACAATACTTTCCTGGTGTGTTTTATTCCTTCCGCATCTTCATAAGGTACCAGAATACCATCCATATCTGATGCCATATCCAGGGCTTCCTGAAAACTATGAACTCTTGATACCTCCGGAATCCGGTTTCTTTTTGATTGTTTGGCGGCACTCTGAGCGATAAGGTTCCATCGGTCCACCTTCTTTGCTGCCTTTTTTTCATCCAGTTTCATGATGCAGCGCTTCATGGTGACCGGAACGATAGCTGCCGCACCTAATTCCACTGCTTTTTGGATAATCAGCTCCATCTTATCCCCTTTGGGGAGTCCTTGGAAAAGTGTGATACGGCAGGGCAGCTCCCTGTTTTCTCCATCGATATCCTCGATTTGTGCCAGTATCTCATCATGAGCAAGACTCTCAATGACACACATGTATTCTCTGCCGGTCTCCTGGCAGCACAGACGGATCTTCTCGCCGGAACGCATGCGTAGTACATTCCGCATATGATTGACATTCTGAGGATCCCTGATATGGATCCCATCGTCATGAATCTCATTTTCTTCTATAAAAAACTGATACATAATACACCTGTTATCTCCTGGCCACGATGGATACCCAGTCTTTCATGTGGTTCACCTCAAGAATCTCAAATCCATTCTGAAGAATCGCCTCCTTCACAGGCTCTTCCATGGTATTGATAATACCCGAAGTGATATAGATGCCATCCTTTTTCAATAAGGATGGAACGATGGCAGATAATGGAATAATGACATCAGCCAGTATGTTTGCCACCACGATATCATACGTCTTACCTTCATATTGATTGAAAAATGCTCCCGCTTCTTCAGGATCCAGTATATTAACTCTGTGAACCACCGCCATATCGGGAGTTACATCGTTAATCTCAAAATTCTCCTCGGTGGCGCGGATGGCATTTGGATCGATATCCGTTGCCACCGCATGCTTTGCTCCTAATTTCAGACCGATAATTGATAGTATTCCACTGCCGGTTCCCACATCCAGAAGTTCCGTATCTTCCTCAACATACTTCTTCAAACCGGAGATACATAGTTTGGTTGTTTCATGAGACCCACTTCCAAAAGCCGTACCCGGGTCAATTTCAATGATGATATCCTCTTCTTTTTTATCCTCCAGAGTCTCCCAGGTGGGTTTGATCACAATATTGTCATCCAGGCGGAAAGGTTTAAAGAAGGCTTTCCAGTTATTGATCCAGTCTTCTTCCTCCGTCTCCCCCAGGGTAATCTTCCCACTTCCCATAGGGAGGTAGTCGGACAGTTCTTTTATCTTTTCCTGGATTTTGGCCACCATGGAAGGAAGATCTTCTTTCTCGTCAATATAACAGGTCACCTTTGCAGTCCCATCATCCGGGGCAATCTCATCCGGCAGAAGATCCACATACATGATCTTACGCTCCTCTTCTGTCAGTGGCACATGATCTTCCACCTCAACACCTTCGATTCCCATCTCCTGCAGTTCATAACTCAACATATCCTCCGCAGCAGTGGTAGTCTCTATAGTCAGTTTATTCCATTTCATGATATTCAACTCCTCAAAACCTTATTTAACTGCTTTGTAGTGTACCATACAGACCCGGTAAAATCAAACAGCAAGGACTTAAAACAAAAGTCAGACATTGAAATATGAAGTCAAAAGTTAAAAATGAAAAGCGAAAAGTGGCAAAACTTAATGATAGCGATCATC
>CADBOX010000286.1 GCA_902796415.1 uncultured Lachnospiraceae bacterium | reverse complement strand
GGAACCGGATATTGACCCTCAAAAAGGTCTACCTGATGATCGTTCACACCAACGTATTGTATGTCATTTGAAATGTACATCTGAAGTGCTCCTTTCTAGTTTTTTATCATTATATTCCATGATACAGATTTTCTCAATTCTATTTTAACGCAACCCGGAAAAAAACATTATCAATATTATGAACAGATAGTGGGAGAAAGAGAAATATGCTTTTATCGGTTATGATTATAGGAAAAACATGTCATCATAAACCGGCATGGAAAAGGTGTGGAAGATTAATTTTTACAGGGTAATAAATTGTATATAAAAATGATAATTAACATCAGAAAACAACAAATGACTATAGGGTGCATATACAAATAAATCTCATTATATGAAAAAATTACACAAAAAATATGTTCAACTTATATTTATTAAGTGATATAATTGTAATGAAGCAATAATAAAGGGTAATATATTGCTGTTTGTTATCCGAATATTCCTGCAAAGAATATACGATATAGAAATATTTAGCAGAACAGGTGGTAAAAAATAATGAAACAAGGAAACGGGCGACATAAAGAGATTAATTTACTTGGATTATTCGGCAGAGAAGCTTTGGAACAATTACAGAAAAGGCTGGGAGATGCTACAGACTTTTCTGTATCCATCATAGATTACAGAGGGGGAGAGATTGTACCTGCTTATCATCAGAAAGAGTATGATCTTTTTCTAAGACATCATGGGGAGGACGACTCCTGCCAGATGTCCGCAGCTTTTTCTGCAGCGAAGGCAGCGATAACGAATCTTCCTTATATCTATCTCTGCCAATGTGGTCTGGTAAAGGTGGCAATTCCTGTCATTGTCAACGAACAGTATCTGGGAGCCATCATATGCGGTTATATCCGCTGTGATGATGTGAATGAGAAAGATCCTGCCACACAGATGCAGATCGTACAGAAGGATTTCCCTTCTCAGGAGAAGGAAAGCCATGAGGAGGACCTTAAAGAGATTCCTTCTTTTTCAGCCGGTAAGATACAGAATGTCGCCAATCTTGCCTTCTATCTGGTTCGGGAGATGTCTTCCAAGGAGGAATATACCATAAAGCTGGGTAAGGAAGAACACAACCATATTCATCTTCAGGAGATGAGAAAGAAGAATGCAGATCTGGCTGAGACGGTGAAGAAACTGGAACTGGAAGCCATGAAGAAGAATCTGTATCCCCAGGCTCTGATTAATATTCTGATCACCTGCTCTAACCTGGCAATTATCGAGGATGCGCCTATGACCAGAAACATCATCGAGTCTTTTTCCTCTAACCTCAGGTATTACATAGGCCATAGTGGAGAAAATGTCTCTTTGAATAAAGAGCTGGTCCAGATTGAAAAGTATCTGAACACTTTAAAACTACAGTATGAGAACCGCTTCGATGTCTCCGTTTTCAGAGAGGGAATCAAGAAGGAACAGAAGATTCCGAAGATGGTTCTGTTTCTCCTTGTGGAATACATGATAAATACCACAGTCCAGAGGTCCGGGTATCAGGGAAAACTTTCTCTGGATGTCAGATATATATCAGGGCGTTGTGTGGCAACGATCCAGTATGAATACAATAACGAGGAGGACCGGCTTTCAGAAACTCTCACTGACAGGCTGGATGTGGACGAAAAGGAATTTATCGATCAGATTCCATATATCGAAAAAAGGCTTGCGCACGATTATGGGAGTGATTATAAGTTATCTATCACTTCCGATATGATTCGTCTGGATCTCCCGAAGGCAATTACAGCGGACTAAAGAGGGGGTGTTTTTATGGTAAAGGTATTGTTGATTGAACAGGAAGCATTATATCAGAAGGCATTTGCCAAGATGATTGATAAGGCGGAGGACTGCCAGCTGGTAGGGGTGGCAGAGAGCGGAAGGGATGCCATAAACATGGTGAGTCAGTATCGCCCCCAGATCGTTTTTTCCGAGGTGGCTCTGGGAAGGGAGAACGGGATAGAAGTCTGCCAGAGATTGCAGGATACTTTTCCAGGTTTATCCACTTTTATCATATCGAATTACAGGAATGTAGATCTGATCGATCTTGCCATGAAAGCAGGGATGAAAAACTATCTTCTGAAACCTATTTCCGACAGTGTGATTTCCCGGATCTGTGAAGGAGATCATTTTGAGGTACCGGAGGAAGATGTCTACCTTAGAAATATCATTCTCTCTTTGGAGGAGAGGGATTACAGGGCTTCTTATGAAAAAGTGAAGGAATACGTGATACACATGTATACCGAATCAGATATAGGCGTGAGAAGGGAGAGCCTGAAGAAGCTGACCGCTATTCTTCTGAGTCAGATCCCCGGTATTGACAGTTCCCAGCAGAAGTATTACCTGCAGAAATATAAACTGACATCAAAGATTCTGTCCAATATCGTCCTGACTTCCTGCTGGATTATGAATATCGTCACGGAGGTGTACCGACAACTCTGCGTCATGAAGTATTCCCATATGAATAAGGTACTTCATTTTATCGAGGAGAATATCAATGAAGATATCTCCCTGGCTGCATTATCTCTTCAGGCAGGCGTCAGCAGCGGGTATCTGAGCAGAATATTCAAAAAGTATTACCGGATCAGTGTGGTGGATTATATCCATCTTAGAAAATTGATGGCAGCCAAGAAATATCTGGTTTCCAGTGAGATGAATATCTCAGATATCTCTTTCCTGCTAGGCTATAGTGAGCCTGGTTATTTCTGCAAGATTTTCAAAAAGTACGAGAAGATGACACCATCGGCGTTCTGTCATGCCTATATATCATGAAAATAAATCTTCTATAGAAACCGATATGAAAATATGGTGACATAATAAGACAAATTAAGAGCCATTCATCGCTTGAGGGATAAATCATTTCCTAAGTAATGAATGGCTCTTTTTAATGTAAATATGTACTAATTCCAGGGGTTGGAATTCTTCAGCTCCGGATCTTCAATGCGTTTAAGGATCTCAGGTCCGTGATCCAGGAGGAAATCACTCTTGGAAGAGGTGAGACCTCTGCTCCTTAAAATTCCGATCAGCTTCTTACAGAGTTCTTCAATCTCGAAGATTACATGGTTGGGATCCTCCTTGTAATCCAGAAGGACGATCTTCTCCATAGCCTGATGGGTGGTCTGACCCATCAGAGGCAGTCGTTTCAACCCTTCATGTTCCCATTTATAATATGGTTTGTAGACCTTATTAAGCAGGTAGATGATGGAAGAAAAATGCTCGATAAACTGGTCCAGTGCATGATGGGCAGCGACATATTGGCTTCTCTGCAGGGATCTGGGGAAGTTGTACTGACCGCTCTGTGCCACCTGCATACAGCAGGCTGCGATCTTCTTTAACTGAACATCCTTTGGATAATGTTTCAGCAATCCTTCCCTGATCTCGGTGAATTTGCCCAGATTGTCCATGAAGACCTTTCCGTTAGTAACAGTGGAGAGAGGGTAATCCTTCATCTGCAGCCAGATCTTGTTGGAAGTCGGGACTTCATGGATGGAGAGGAATTTATCATAGAAATCTTCTATGGTGAATAACCCGATCCGGCCTCCTCCGTAAGCAGATTCATTTCGTGACTGGAAACAGGCGTATGACGTGGGCAGCTTATTGACCTCTGCCCTCAATTTCTTTCCATAGATGGGAACGTCTTCCGCAGGTACATAGATCTGGAAAGATGGACCAAAATCATGATCTCTGGAGATCATATCATCAAAACCGTAGCATTCGGATCCTTCTCCGATGAGTCCGGCTGCCATCCGGGGAAGGTATTCCGGAAGCTCCCTTTGCAACATGGGATAGCAGACATCGAAGAAGTATGCTTCCGCGATCTCCAACCCTTTGCTTTCTTCTGTGATATGGAAGGAGCCGGTTTTGGCTTCTGCAGCTGTATTTTGTACAGGTGACTCCTCTTTTTCTACTTTTTTTTCTTTTTGCCCTTCTAACGCTTTGCAGGCTCTCTCGTAATTCTCCATACTGTGGATATAACTCTCGCTCTGGGTTCCCATTTTCTCCTTACTGATCTTGACGCCGATCTCAAAGCACTCTTTTGCTTCTTCATATCGCTTTTCTTCGAAGTAAAATGTGCCCAGATTATTGACGGCTGCAGCGTAGAAGACAGGTGCCCTCTCAATATATTTTTTGAAGATCTCGATTGCTGTTTTTAAAGTTTCAACCGCTTTATCTCTCTGATTCAGGTGACGGTAGGGCTCTACCAGATTATTCAGAGTCACGGCGTAGAGGATCTCTTTGTCCGGATCTTCCTTCAGGATATCCAGGGAGATCTGATGGAGTGGGATACTTTCTTCATATCTGCCGGTATCCTGATAAAGCAGGCCAAGATTGTTGCACAGACCTGCATAGATGAAAGCTCTTTTTCCGACGGTATGCTCATAGATCTTCTTTGCCTCCAGGAAGAGGTTTTCGCTCTCCTCATAACGTTTCATCATTCGAAGAAGATTGGCCAGATTCACCAGGGAAGAAGCGTAGTCCGGATGGTTGGTGCCCCTCATGGTTCTTGAAATCTGGATTGCCTTCTGAAGGATGACGATCGCCTCATCGTATCTGCCGAGATTGCGCAATACACCACCATACTCTGTGTAGAGCATCAGGGTTTCGTCGTGATTTATCCCGTAGACATCCACGGAGATGGAGATGGCTTCTTTCAGGACATCGGCCATCTTCAAGAGTTCATCCTTGGCATGGTATTCCTGCATTTTTTTGTGTAAAGCCTGTAGCCTTGGATCTAACATGATACTCACCCTTTGCTTATGACGATTGCTGTTGTTTCTCTGCCCTTCGGATCAAAGCTTTATCCAGGACCTCCATGGCCCTTTTCCCCTCTTTGAGGGTAAGTAACTCAACACCATGAGCCTTCATGCGCTCGTAGGTGTTCAGGATAAGGTCAACGTCATTGGAGATCTTATCCAGACGGATAACGATGATAACATCCAGTCTGCCATCTTCCACATCCTGCATCATTCTGCGGAATCCCGGACGGTCCAGATTCTCCGGAGGATAGTCCCCCAGATCCGTATAATTTACATATTCATTATCCAATCCATAGATCGCTTCCACCCGGGTTTTACAGGCCATGCCATCTTTGATCATGCCTTTGACATAAATCTGAGAGCAACCAGGACATCCACCCCGCAGATGCTGATGATTATATATTCCGATTCTCATACCTTACCTTCTTTCTGTAACTATTAAATTTTCTTTCTCAAAATGAAGACACTTACATGATTTTATTGTATCAAATCTGGTATTTTACGTATGGTAAGATACTTTCATAGAAATGGGAAATATCCATAATGAAAAACAGGGCATACAGTACCAATTTTTCCAAAGAATAGTCCTG
>CADBOX010000285.1 GCA_902796415.1 uncultured Lachnospiraceae bacterium | reverse complement strand
TACTCGGGTCCGGTGAGCTCTTCCTTGAAGGTGTGCAGACCGAATCCGTTATGGATACACTGATTGAGGATACCGCCAAGCTGGTTGTCACGCTCGATCATTAAGATGCTGTCGATTCCTTCTTTCTTTGCAGCGATGGCTGCAGCCAGTCCGGCAGGGCCTCCACCGATGACAATGATATCATAAGATTTCATAACTAAAATTCCTCACTTTCCGTAAAAACTAACTTTCCGTATAAAATCGATTATCCGTACCGGACTAGTCTTCTTTGATCTTTCCAACCAGCAACTCGGAACCTTTGCCCTTCTTGCTTACCGCAGTCATAGGGATACCAAGTTCTCTGGAGAGGATCTCCATGGTCCTCGGAGTACAGAAACCGGCCTGGCAACGACCCATACCTGCGCGGGTTCTACGTTTCACACCGTCCATGGATGTAGCGCCGATGGGACGGTTGATGGCATCCACGATCTCGCCTTCTGTTACCATCTCACAACGACATACGATGGAACCGTATCTGGGGTCTTTCTTGATCAGTTCATTCTTCTCTTCCAGGGAGAGATCTGCCATATGGGTCACGCCTTTACGGGTAGCGATAAAGTTCTCTTTTTCAGCAAACTGATATTTGTCCTGGATGATTCCTACCAGCATCTCAGCGATTGCCGGGGAGGAGGTGAGACCCGGAGACTCGATACCTGCGGCATCAAAGAATCCCGGAGAATCTTCCACTTCCTGCACGATAAACTCATGGTTTTCCTCATGGGCACGAAGTCCGGCGAAAGAAGTGATTACCTTGTTCATAGGAAGAACATCCTTGGTCAGATGGCTGTGCTGTGCTTTATAAATCAGGTCATCGATAATCTCCTGAGTGGTATTCACACCTTCCTTATCCTCCACGTCTGTTGCGGAAGGTCCTACATAGAAATTGCCGTGGATGGTAGGAGCAGTTAAGACACCTTTGCCCATAGGACCTGGAAGCGGGAATACGGATGCCTTAAAGTAATCACCCATCTCTTTATCCAGAAGGAGATACTCACCTTTACGGGCGACGATCTTCATCTTTTTCTCACTTACCATGTTGTGCATCTCATCGGCATAAACGCCTGCCGCATTTACCACTGCTGTGGTCTCGAAAGTACCTTTGTTGGTCACTACTTCATAATAGCCGTCTTTTCTTATGATCTTTTCAACCTTTGTCTCGAATTTAAATTCGCAGCCGTTCACCGCTGCATTCTCACCCATGGCAATGGCAAGATTGAAGGGGCAGATCACACCGCCGGTAGGAGCATACAGAGCTGCCACGGTATTGGGGGTAAGGTTCGGTTCCATGGCGAGGACTTCTTCTCTCTCGATGATCCGCACACCCGGAACTCCGTTCTTATGCGCCTGGTCAAGAAGTCTGTCCAGATCTCCCCTCTGGGCAGGATCTGTACATACGACCAGAGCTCCATTCTGTTTTACCGGGAAGTCAAGCTGAGGAGCAAGTTTATATAATAACTCATTGCCTCGTACATTCAGTTTGGCCATCAAGGTTCCTGGTTTTGCATCAAAACCGGAGTGGATAACTCCACTGTTTGCCTTGGATGTTCCGGAAGCCACATCGTCCCCCTTCTCGATCAGGCACATATTTACCTGATATTTTGAAAGTTCTCTGGCGATACAGGTACCGGTCACACCGCCACCGATCACAATAATGTCATACATTGTCATATACCTCCATTTCATATCTCATTACATGAAAGAAGAAGTAT
The DNA here is from genome assembly GCA_902796415.1 of uncultured Lachnospiraceae bacterium. GTDB lineage: Bacteria > Bacillota > Clostridia > Lachnospirales > Lachnospiraceae > Anaerobutyricum. Next base: position 6,520 of record CADBOX010000285.1, on the reverse strand, counting down.
TATACTGCAGTCGTCCGGAAAGAGCATAATACTTCTTCGTTATTTACATCACTCTTCTATTATGGATAATTCTAGCAGTGAATGTTTATTTGATTTGTCCCTGAACCGGTATCTGCACCGGTTTCTGAGTCTTTCCGGCCAATCAGATCTTATCTGTATTTGTCCTGGAAATCTGCGATCATCTGGGTTGAATTCTGATGGAGATCTCTGAAGATCTGTCTCCATACTTTGAATGCATCCTCGTAGATCGGAACATTCTCCGGATTCGGAGTATATCTCTTTACAACCTTAACCATCTTGTTAACTGCTTCTTTGTAGGTCGGGTAGATTCCTGCGCCTACTGCGGCAACCAGGGCACATCCGAGAGCAGTTGCCTCGCTGACAGCTACAGTCTCTACGTTCCAGTTATAGATATCTGCCTGCATCTGGTTCCATACTTCGGATACAGCAATACCACCGGTGATACGTACTGTATTGAACGGAGGAACCTTGGCGTCAAGCATGGCAAGAAGCATATCCTTAAGGTCAAATACGATACCTTCCATGGTAGCACGGATGATATCTTCACGGGATGTGGCAAGGGTCATACCGGTGTATGTACCACGGGCATTCAGGTCGTAGTTCGGTGTGTTGGCGCCCTGCATATAAGGCAGGAAGAATACACCGTTGGAACCCGGTTTGGAGAAGCTTGCGGCATGTGTCAGGATATCATATGGATTTCCGTGGGTGTGAACTGCAGCCATGGACTCACCATGAGCGACTGTATCCTTGAACCATTTGAAAGCGGAAGCTGCGGAGTTGGACTGACCTTCCATAACATATGCGCCGTCAGGTGTTCCGAGAACATAGCATTTTCTGTCCGGGTCACGAAGGATCTTCATGGACTTACCTGCTGTGATACCTGCTGTACCACCACAGGCGAAACCGATACCTTCATCAACACAGCCACAGCCCAGACAAGCGATCTGCTGGTCACCGGTACCCATGATAAGCGGGGTGCCAACAGCAAGACCCGTCTTGTATGCAACTTCAGGAGTAACTTCACCGATCTTGGTTCCGGTCTGAGCCAGAGGAGCCAGTTTGTTCGGATCGATGCCGAAAGCATCACACAGTTTCTGGCTGTACTTGAAGTCCTCACCATTTAACTGGATCCATGGTGTATCACTGTAATCATCATAGTAATCATCCGCGCCATATGCCTTGTTCAGAAGTCCCATCATGGTATGGATTCTTGTCGCGTTCTCATATGCTTCCGGATTATATTTCTTCACCCAGAGAAGCTTGGCAAGCGGATAAGTACCTGCCAGAGGCATACCGGACATATCATAGAGGTCATCAGCGCTCAGCCCTGCATCCTGGAGCATCTGATCCATCTCCGGAACCATCTCAACACCACGGAGATCCTGCCAGATGATGATTGGTGTGGTGAATCCGCCGTTCTTGTCACGGGTGATAGCTGTACAGCGGAACATGGTACAGCTGATGGCTGCGATCTCTTCCGGATCAATCCTGGCATCTTCCAGGGCATCTCTGGTAGTGCGATAGAGATTCTCGATCATAGCCGGGCCATCACATTCAACACGGCCTGGGCTCGGATAAGTCAGTGGATTTAAATGCTGACCTACACCAATCTGATTTCCCTCGAAATCAAAGACAACTGTCTTTGTGCTGGTTGTACCACAGTCAATACCAACTACATATTTCTTTTCCATAAGTAACCTCCTTTAAAAATATATGTTTTACGTACTTTATGCTTCGTACTATTTTATTCTTTTCTATAAGATAAGTATAACTTTTTTAGCAAAAAACACCATATTGAAAATAATTTCAATATTTTTTTCATCAAATATACCTGTCAGTTCAACAGTTCGTCTACTATGACTGTTCATAATTACCAAACTTCTGTTTTTCTCCGACACTCATCCACATTACAGCTCCACCGTATCCGAATGCTTCATCTCCGTGGAGATCAGTATCATCTTTGCCATCCGGTCATAAGGATTCTGAAGGGAGTGAATCTCCCCCTGCCCGATGTGAAGAATATCCTCCATCCCCAGAGTAATACTCTTCCCGTCAACCACCGCATCCAGCTTTCCTTCCAGAAGGAAACATACCTCATCCTTGAGCCGGTGTACTCTCGTTGACAGACCTTCACCGGGTCCCAGCAGAACCAGTTCACATCGGAAGGTCCCGGTAGAACAGATATGTTCTCTGACATAACTGATGTTATCATGTTCCGTATAGTTATTATGGTATAATTTCAAAATCATATCCTCCGGCTAATCGATAAAAAGGTTACAAATAATACAAAGGAAAAGAAAGAATCCCGGCGACATAAGTCGACGGGATTCATATAATCACAGGTACTTTGACATCTCGTAAAGGGAGTCATAGATACAGGTAGGTACCACATCCGATTCTGCCACAGTCTGCATATCCGCTTCACCTGTCAGCACCAGGAAGCCACGGCACCCGTTGTCAACACCCGTCCTCACATCAGTATAAAGGCGGTCACCCACGAAGGCCATCTCTTCCGGCTTATAGCCTGTGATCTCCGTGATCATATCCACCGTCTCTTTCCAGGGTTTACCGAGGAACCTGGGTTTTACGCCGGTGGAATCAGTGATAAGAGTACACATGGCACCGCAGTCCGGCATAAAGCCGTAGTCTGTAGGGCAGTTTGTATCCATATGGGTAGCGATAAAGGGAACACCGTTACGAATATAATGGCAGATACGGTCCAGCTTGTGATAAGTCAGGGTAGTATCAAAACTCTGTACACAGACATCCGGATCTTCCTCCACCAGATTCAGTCCCTTCTTTCTCCAGTTGTCCTCCAGCAGGGGAGTCCCGTTCAGGAAGATTCTCGCCCCGGGATAATTGACCATAAGGAACTCCGCGCAGACATCCCCGGCAGTGACTACCTTGCTTTCATCCACATAGATTCCCAGCTTGGCAAGCTTCTCTACATAAACCGATGGTACCCGGGATGCATTGTTGGTGAAAAAGATGAAGTCCCTATCCGGATCCTCCTCCACTTTTCGGATGAAATCCAGAGATCCTTCTATCAGATCATTGCTGATATAAACGGTTCCATCCATATCCAGTACAAACAGCTTCACTCCTTTTAAAGCTTCTTCTTTCGGCAGTGTCATATCTTATCCCTCCCCGTAATACTGATCCAGTAATTCATCTGTATATTCCTCCAGCAAGCCCAGTTCGTAGAAAAATTGCAGAGCGGCATAACGGTCTCTCTGTTCCTTGGAGCAGAGCATGATATCTCGCATATGATCCTTGCTGAAACCAAACTCCACCGGGCTTGTCCATCCGTTTAAGGCCCGGATGCAGGCTTCCGCCCTCCTGGATTTCTCCACGGTCTCCCGGATCAGGGAAACGATCTCTTCCTCATGTTCTTTAATCCTGGCGATCCTTGCTTTGACATTGTCCGGATCATTTCTTTTCTCTTTGTCATAGAGACGGATCACCGGATCAGCGGCTGAAGTATAGATTCTGCGCATCTCAGCCACCCAGGAATCATAGTTAAAGGTATCGGCATGATGAGCAGCTTTTTGGTAGTCGATAGGCAGCTTATCCAGAAACATCTCATACAGTTTAGTGATCACACAGGTTGCCATACCCACACAGGTACCATGCAGTTCTCCGTAATCTCCACCCAGCAGGGAGAGCATCTCCATGACGTGAGCCATGGAATGTTCCGCCGCGGAACCGGGTCTGGAGCTGCCCACAAAGGACATGGCGATACCGCACATAACCAGGGATTCCATCAGGTATTGCATGGCGTCGGAATCCCTTCTCACGAGACCGTCGATATTTGCCACCACTCTTTCTGTGGAATCCATCATAATCTGAGCCACCTCATCGCAGTAAGACTCCCCGTTGAGGATATGGGACAGACGCCAGTCATTGGTATCCAGGAATTTGGCCAGAATATCACCCACTCCTGCTGCCACCATCTTATCCGGGGCAGTGGCCAGGATATCCGTGTCACCGATTATACCGCTGGCACAGTGGGCAGGCAGGCTTCGTTTCAGCTTGTCGATAATGACGGGGGATACATCGGAGGCGTAACCGTCCATGGATGGTGCAGTTCCCACGATATAATAGGGGATATTCTTATGGAAAGAGATATATCTTGTGATATCGTTGATGGTTCCAGACCCCACAGCAATCATGAGGGCGATATCCTCCGGCACCACATCCTGCAGTTCTTTGATATGGGATTCCTCAGTGTGCATCTTTTCATATGGGAAAATGAACTTATCCACCGGATATCCTGCCTCTTCGACCAGACTGTACACTCTCTCCCCGGCAACCTTCCATGTGTTGACATCTGCCACAAGGTACAATTTGTCTGTTTTCTGTAGTTTTTTTCCGGTTTTCAGATTCTGATCAGCCAGAAATTCCGGGAGTCTTTCCACAGCACCTTTTCCGATGGCGATATGTTCGATCCCGATGTAATGTTCTTTGCCGCAGCTGCAGGAAAACCGGCCGTGGGCCAGCTCATCGATAGAGTATTCCAGCAAATGCTTATCCATAGAATTCATCTCCTTTTCGAATAGGTTAAAGGTCAGTAGGGGCGGTACATTCTCTTGAGCGTGTCTTATATAGTGAGAATAGTCCGATACCCTTTCAGGTACCGAACTATTCATCAATCAGATCCTATATAAGCATCATATAGTCGTCAGAGATCAAAGGGTAGCAAGTTCATCGTTAATCGGTTTGATGGCAGAATAGATCTTACGGTATACTCCGTTGAATTTTGCATATTCCTGTACATTTTCCGGAATCGGCATAACCATCTCATCACGAAGCTTAACCAGTTTATCACAGGCTTCCGGAACTGTCTTATAAACTCCGGCGCCAACCATGGCGAGGATAGCAGCACCCAGCGCAGCGGCATTCTCAGAAGATCCGGCCGGAATCTGAACAGGAATACCATAGATATCAGCCATCATCTGTCTCCAGATCGGAGCCTTGGAGCCACCACCACACATCCTCATGGTCTTGATGTCCACGCCAAAATCACGATACTTCTTCATGGAGTCATTCAACCCATAGGTGACACCTTCCATGACGGCACGGGTCATATCTGCCTTGGTGTGGATGGAAGAAAGCCCAAAGAATCCACCTCTTGCATTTACATCCCAATATGGAGATGCCTCACCCATAAGATAGGGGAGATAGATCAGTTTATTGGCACCGATTGGGGAGGCATCAACCAATTTATCAATCTCAAGATAATCCTCATCCTCAGGAAGGAAGGTGTTACGCCACCATTTTACGGAGAAACCTGCCGAGTTGACAAGGCCCATCATATGCCATGCGTCTGGTACGGCTGTACAGAAAGTATAAACTCCACCGGTGGGATCCATAGTCGGTTTATCTGTGTAAGCAAAAACAACACCGGATGTACCTACGGTTGTGAAAGCACGTCCTTCTGCTACCACGCCTGTTCCAACGGAAGCTGCTGCATTATCGCCGGCACCTCCTACCACTACGGTACCAGGTAATAAACCGACGGCTTCTGCCACCTCAGGAAGAAGTGTGCCGGTCACTTCGCAGGACTCATAGAGCTTTCCAAGCATGGACGGCTTGATGTTCAGTCCATCCATCATCTCCTCTGACCAGCAGCGCTTCGGGGTATCCAAAAACTGTGTTGCGGATGCGTCGGACATTTCAGCTGCAAAATCACCGGTAAGACGATAACGAAGATAGTCTTTCGGAAGAAGGATATGCTCTACCTGGGCAAATACCTCAGGCTCGTTCATCTCTACCCAATAGAGCTTGGCAGCAGTGAGACCTTCTCTCGGCGGATTGCAGGTTACTTCCAGGAACCTGTCGGCTCCAATCTTCTTGGCCATAGCTTCCGTCGCTTCACCTGTCCTCTGGTCATTCCAAAGAATCGCTCTCCGGAGCGGAGTTCCGTTCTTGTCAAGAAGGGTAAGGCCCATCATCTGTCCGGAAAAGCCGATGCCTAATACATCTTCCTTGGCAACCCCTGATTTCTCCATAACGTTCCTGATGGCGACCACGGAATAGTTGTACCAGTCTTCAGGGTCCTGCTCAGACCAGCCGTTGTGAGGCTGATAAAGTGGGTACTCCTTAACATCCGATGCAATCTCTTTTCCAAACTCGTCAAACAAGACGGCTTTGATTCCACCGGTTCCCAGATCCAGTCCAAAGAAATAACGCATAATATACCTCCTTTTTAATTATTATGAATTTTTCCGATACATTCCTCATATTTATTATTATATAAACTTTTTGATAATATGTCACCATTGAAACAAATTTCATTAGCAATTTAATGAAAATATATAATTTGTAAGAAAAAAACACAGATATCCTTCATGACAGAATGGAAATCTGTGTGTCAGAAACATGCCTGACTCCCTCAAAGAATCAGGCATTATAACATATAATACAGTTTTTTTGCCAGCTGATAATCCAGGAAGAGAACATCCGCATATCCTCCTGACAGGATGGCCTTGGCAGTTGG
>CADBOX010000284.1 GCA_902796415.1 uncultured Lachnospiraceae bacterium | reverse complement strand
CATTCCGACGATGTCCTTCCTGGCAATCCTGACCCCCGCAGCAATCCTGGGCAATATAAGATCAAATACCGTGGCTTTGGCATACATCACACATCCCGGAAGCCCCAAGACAGGGGTGCCGTCTTCAAAATATCCCAGACATAACATGGCCCCTGGTAAAGTCGGAGCCCCATAGGTTACGATGGAAGCCCCGGAATCCCGGATGGCACCCGGTGTGCAGTCATCCGGATCCACACTCATTCCACCGGTACAGATGATCAGGTCTGCCCCCTTCTCCTTCATAGCCCGTATACCGGCAATGATCCTCTCTTTATCGTCTCCACTGAAGATATGTTCCACCATACGGATCCCATATCTTTCCAGTTTCTTTTCAACCACAGGGGTAAACCGATCATTGATCAGTCCTTTCTCCACCTCACTTCCGGTGGTGATGACTCCTGCTGTTTTCAAAATCCAGGGGGATAAAGACAGCAGAGGTTTCTTCCCCACAGCTGCCTCTGCTTCTTCCAGTTTTTCTTCTGCGATAACAAGAGGAATGATCCGGGTACCAGCCAGTTTATCTCCAGCTCTGACCGCAGTATTGGTATGTCTGGTGGCAATCATGATATCGTCATATTGGTTTGCCCTGTAAAGGCGATCCACATCCACCTGAAACAAGCCATCAATATCTGCAATCAGTTCCACTTTTCCTTCTTTGACATCCGTGGCATGCATCCCTGTATTCTGGCACAGGATGCGCAGTCTGTCGGCAGCCTCATCTTCATGAAGCATCCCTTCCTGTTTCTCCCATACATAGAGATGTTCCTTACCGATGGACAGAAGAACAGGTATATCCTCCTCCGTCACGATATGCCCTTTTCGGAATACGGCATCTTTTATAACGCCAGGGATGATTTGTGTCATATCATGACAGATCACATGGCCCACCGCGTCTTGTGTTTTAATCAACTTCATATCTAATCCTCCAAAAGAAAAAACTCTGTCCCGGAGAGAACAGAGTTTCAGACATACTTAATAGTCCCGGCCAGATTGCCGGGAAAACTCTCTCCTTTCCAAGGGTAGGGAGGCGCTGCTGTTTCCGGCAACACCCTGAGAAACCGTATGATCATCAGATAATAAAACTGTTTTTTAATGATTGTTTCTGGCCTGTATCCCATAGCAAAAACCTTAGGAATATAGGCTCGGAGATTCCCATATTCATTTTTATCATATTCCAGGGTAATTTCCCTGCAAAAGAAAAACCTTATTGATATATCTATCATATCAATAAGGTTTTTTTCCGTCAATACTTTAGATACAATCAAAGCCTGTTATTATGCGCAGGCAAAATAAATATCTGTCGGCCATAATATCCGCAATCATATCCTCTCCACCCGAAGCAGACTGATGAGGAATTGCAGCAATACATACCCGATGATCATAGTAGTCAGGTATAGCTGAATTCCCTGAAGCTGTGTGAGGTAACCGGCCAGCTGTTCCTTTCCTCCGTTGGCAAGATAAGCAGCCATCTTACCTGTAGCAACGGTTCCGATGGCCATAGGGAAGGTGACTCCGGCATAGCCCGGAACGAAGCTAAAGGCAAAGAATTTGGGCAGCTTGATTATGATAAAAGCGAGAGACGCCAACACACAAATGTATAAGAAATAAACCAGATAGGGGTTGGGGTTCTCAATAATGTTCAGGTAACTCACAACACAGAGTGAACACGGTGCCAGAACAACTGCCATGGTGTGATATACCGGCGGTTTTACAGCTACCCTGATCAGTCTCCATATCATAATGGGGATGATGACCAGGTAGACAATGATTCCATAATACACGATATATCTAAGAATATGATTATAACCATAGGATGCCCCGACAACACAGCTTACCATAATACCGTTGTAGGTAACAAACCAGCTGGGTACAAAAGTATTGATATCTCTGTTGACGATGACATTCCGATAAGTGAAAATCAGAATGTGGATCGTATGACAGATCCAGGCAATAAACCATAATGCCAACCCCAGAGTCTGATTGAAGTCGTATAGATAACTACCCAGAATCATCATCATCATGAAAAAGCCGGCATATAAACTGCAAGGCACCACATTTTTGTATTCATTGACACAGACATCCCTGAAAAAGACGATCTTGGCAATATAGGCAAAAATGACGATAAAACCTACAAACATAGTGATATGTCTCACCCAGACAAAGCCCAGACCGGCATAAATATTACTTAAGGTCATAGCTCCCACAAAGGTAGGCAGAAACGGTACGGGCATTCCTTTTAATCTTTCCATAAGCTTCTCCTCTTCTATGATTCTCTTGGCGGTTCCTCTTTCTCATACAGGAACTGGAAATTATCATCCATATGGAAGAAATCAGAATAATCCACATCGAACAAAGGTTTCTTAATCTTAGTAACATCAATCTTTCGGCGAATCAACTGGGTCAATACTCCGCTGTAAGAAAGATCTCCCTGCAGAATCGCCCCGGTGATCACGCCGTCTTTATGAACTATTTTCTTATAGATATTACGTTTGGGATCCTTGTAGATCTCCTCTTTATAGGAATCATCATAGCGGTTCGCCTGACCCAGAGACATACTTTCAAGACCCAGGAAATTCATGGTGGATTTGGATGTAAAGAAATCATCCATGGTCTTTGGTATTCCGCTCATATTGTAGGCTGCAATCATACCTTCCTTCACAGCCACCGGCCAGATAGGACCTCTTCCTGAGACATCCCCGGCCCCATAGACGTTCTCTATATTTGTCTGACCATGCTCGTCGAAGATCAGTCCAAATCGGTCACATTCCAGTTTGCTGTCTTCCAGGAATTCAACGGTTGCACGTACTCCGGCACAGTTGATGACAAGATCTGTAGGAATCTCCGTTCCATCATTTAAAATGACCTTATAGCAATTCATGTCGTCATCAAGAACAAATTCCTTGGCTCCCATGTTGTAGTACTGTTTTACTCCCTTTTCGGCAAACATTTTTTCATACACGCCTGCAGAGTACTCATCCAGCTGGATTCCCAGCATATAAGGTGCCATATCCGCAAGGGTAATATTTTTATTATATTTCACCAGACCGGCTATTACATCAATTCCTACCAGTCCTGCTCCCATAACAAAGATATTCTCAACTTTATCAAGCCTTTCCTCAATGAACTCTACATCCGGGAAATTACGGAATCCGGTGATATTCTTTCCTTCCCGCAAACCGGGAATGGGGAAAAAGTTTGGATGAGATCCGGTACAGATACAGAGTTTGTCGTAGGACACTTCCCTTCCGTCGTCCAGAAGGACCACATTCCGATCTGTATCCACTCCGCTTGCTTTTACCCCTTTGATCCATTCCGTATTCATTCTCTCGGCAAAGTCATTTCCCCCCACGAAGTTTAACTGGTCGAGGTTTCTTTCGCCTTTCAGGTGATGGTAGAGAATACAACGGGAATAGATAGCTGTATCTTCCGAGATCATGACAATCTGAGCATCCGGATTCAATTCTCTTAATTTACGAACCACATTTGTTCCGGCGGCACTCGCTCCAATAACTACAAATTTCATTACTTTGTCACCTCCACCAATGTGATGGCGTGCATCGGACATTTTTCAACGCACATGGGGTTACCGCTTCCGTCTTCACTTCGATGGACACACATGTCACATTTCATCACTTCATAATGATAGATCTCATCTGGCTTTAAAACACCATAAGGACAAGCCATTACACACATAAAACAATGAGCGCAATGTTCTTTATCATAGGTGACATAGCCCGTATTCTCATCTTTTCTCATGGCTCCGGTCATACATGTGATGGCACATTCCGGCAAGTCACAATGACGGCAGAATATGGGTGCGGGCCTGGTCTCCGAATCAATGACGACCCTGTTTCTGGCATCGTGAGTATCATGGGAGATACAGCAGGAAGTCACACACATCAGGCAGCCGATGCATCGGCTGCGGTCAATTCTGATACGATACATATACTCACGCCTCCTTCGGTCTGAGATTCACTACAGCAGATTTGTAAGATGGTTCTTTGGAATAGGGATCAAATACAGAAGGAGTAAGCTTATTACACTCGATGTAATGCTCGGGAGCAAAGATCTCATCCTCCTGCACATCCTCACTGATGCGAACCGCAAAGTCAGCTTCCTGCCCGTTGCAGGAATTGATGGTCACCCAATCCTCGTGTTTTAAACCGTACTTTTCGGCAACTATCGGATGAATGTAGCAATAGGCATGTTTTGTGCTGACTCCTTCCACAAACTGAACCTCTCTGGTACGGGACTGGGTATGCCACTGCCCTACAGTACCACGTCCGGTATTAAAGATATATGGGAACTCCTCCGTCTGAGGCATCGGGTTCTCCGGTACCGGTTCAAACTGGAAGATTGCTCTTCCATCCGGTGTCCAGAACTTACCGTCCGCGTAGAGTCTTCTCTCATCTTCCTCCAGAACTTCTCCCTCTTTGAAAGGCCACTGGCATCCGTGTGAGAATTCCAGACCCTTGTAGGAGATCCCGGAGATATCAAATGGCCTTCCTTTGGATACCTGTTTTAACAAGTTGAAGCAATCCTCCGGTGTCTTCCAATAATCAATGATATCCTGGAAACCCATGGCTTTCGCAACACCGTACATGATCTGGTAATCATTCTTCTCGTCATCATCCGGTATCAGAACCGGGACACAGCGGCTCAGTCTTCTCTCCAGATTGATGTAGGTACCGTCCTTTTTGATAGCCGGTACTGCAGGAAGAAATACGTCGCATCCTTCCGCGCTTTCAATATCATCATAGATATCCTGAACGATATAGAATTCCAACTTCTCCATAGCCTTCCTGAACTCTTCGTTGTTGGTCCAGGAATGTCTCGGATTGGTGCACATAATCCATAAAGCCTTTATATTACCCTTGTTGATATTTTCAATAATCATGTTATAGGGCATGGTAGGCCCTTCAGCAAGAATCTTCTCATCACAATGGAAGATTCCGGCAATCTTCTTTCTGGCATCCGGATTGGCAAAATCATGTCCAAAGAGGGAGGCCTGGTTTGAGAAGAGGCGGGATCCCATGGCGTTACACTGGCCCGTGATGGAGTTGGCCCCGGTACCCGGTTTTCCGTAATTGCCCAGAAGGAGCTGGAGATTAATGATGGACTGGGCGGCACGTACCGCATTGTGGGATTGATTGATACCCATGGTCCACCAGATGGAAACCCTCTCCCCTCCTTTGATCAGCTGGATTAATTCCATCAGCTGATCCATGCTGAGATGTGTCACCTGGGAGACTTTCTCCAACGGGAAATCTTTCACAAATTCCTTATACTCTTCAAATTTATTGGTATGAGCGTCAATAAATTCATGATCAATAAGGTCATTTTCAATGAAATAATTAGCCAGACCATAGAATAAAGTAGAGTCGGTCTTGGTTTTGATCGGGTAGAAATAATCTGCGTTCTTGGCTGTTTCACTTCTTCTGGGGTCAATGACAATCAGTTTCTTATTGGTATTCTTGCGGATTCTGTCCCACACGATAGGATGGGCTACCACCGGATTCGCACCTACCAGGATGATCGTATCGGACAGTTCCAAATCCTTCAATGTATATCCGGGTGCATCAAATCCATAGCTCTGCTTATGAGCAACCACGGCGGAAGCCATACAAAGGCGGGTGTTCCCATCCACATTGGTATGCATATGGTCACGCAGAATATGACCGTTGATTGCAAACTCTTCCATAGTCAGCTGACCGGTGGAGATACCGGCAATGGCCTCATTGCCATATTTGGCCTGGATCTCTTTAAAACGTTTCGCAATATACTCAAAAGTATAATCCCATCCGGGGTAATCGTAGCTGCCATCCTCCCGTTTTACCCTCGGAGTATGAGGTTTATCCACCACCGTCTGCTGTTTGTCCAGGGAAATCCCTTTGATGCAGCAAAAACCGTCATTCACCGGATAACCCGGTGTAGGTTTAACACTGATGATACGATTTTTCTCCTCATCCACATAGAAATCGAGGTTACAGTCAATGGCACAATAATTACATACTGACTGTACTTTTTTCATAACATAGCATCCCTTTCTTATATTGTCTGGTCATTATACTATTATATATTTTATCAAAAGATAAAAAAAAATTCTGTGATAAATATCACAGAATTCTAGATTATATATTAATTTAATACAAAAATCAATAAATACTTTATTTATTTTTTGTTATTTTTATGAAATCGTTTGACTATCTCATCCGGGTCTATGAGAATAATCCGTTTCTTCTCAATCCGGATCAGTCCTTCGTTTACGAGACTTTTACATGCCCTTGAAGCAGTTTCCCTGGGGACACCAAGCATATCAGCAAGAAATGTGATAGGAAGGTTCAGATTAATCTCAATCCCCTTCTCACAGGGCTTTCCGAAATCCCTGGCCAGCTTCCATAATTTGGATGCCAACCTTCTTT
>CADBOX010000283.1 GCA_902796415.1 uncultured Lachnospiraceae bacterium | reverse complement strand
TCTTCTGGGAGCCGGCGGAGGTGGAGATCCCTATATTGGTAAACTGGTAGCAGTTGGTGCAATCAAAGAATGCGGTCCGGTCACTCTGCTTGATCCCGATGAAGTTCCCGATGATGCCCTGATCGTGCCAATCGCGATGATGGGAGCACCGACAATCCTGGCGGAAAAAGCAATAGGAGGAAATGAATACCAGACACTTTTTGACATGGTCACTCAGTACTTTGGAAAGGAGATTTACTCTTTTATGCCTATGGAAGCAGGAGGCTTGAATTCCATGCTTCCCATTGCAGCAGCAGCAAGGCTTGGCCTGCCCTTGGTAGACTGTGACGGTATGGGCAGAGCATTTCCGGAACTTCAGATGGTAACCTTTACGATTGGGGGTATCAGTGCGACCCCGATGGCCCTGACGGATGAAAAAGGAAACAGTGTGATCTTTAATACCATCACGAATAAATGGACAGAAGAGCTTGCAAGATCTGTGACCATGAGCTGCGGCGGCTCTGTGGCTTGTAGCTTATATCCGATGACCGGAGCTCAGATGAAGGAATATGGTGTAAAGAATATTGTCACAAGAAGCCAGAAGCTGGGTGAAGCAATCCGGACTGTAAAAAACAGCAGAGACCTTACACCAGAAGAACATTTTCTGCAGTTTACAGAAGGTTTCAAACTATTCCGCGGGAAGATAACGGATGTATTAAGAGAGACAAGGGGAGCTTTCAATTTCGGTAAAGTGATCCTGGAGGGGATTGGCGATTATAAAGGGCACCGGGCTTTTGTGGAATTTCAGAATGAGAACCTGACTGCTACTGTTGATGATGTGATCGTAGCAACTGTCCCTGACCTGATCTGTCTTGTTGATACTGAAACCTTCTCACCGGTTACGACAGATGCGTTGAAGTACGGAAAAAGAGTGCTCCTGGTAGGACTAAAGTGCTTTGATCTATGGCGTTCAGAGGAAGGGCTTGAACTGGTGGGACCGCATTACTTTGGATGCGACACAGAGTATATTCCGATAGAAGAACGATGCAAGGAGGGGTTTGGCCATGTATAAACTGGGGATTGACGTAGGCGGCACAAATACAGACGCCGTGCTGATCGATGAAAATCTAAATGTGATTGCGGATATCAAACATCCGACATCGAGCGACATTTATGATGGTATCCTTGGAGCACTGAGGAGGGTGCTGGAGGTATCCGGAGTGGACCGCTCCCAGATCCGGCAGGCCATGTTAGGGACGACACAATGTACAAATGCGATTGTCGAACGGAAAAACCTCGCCAGGATCGGTATCCTCAGGATCGGGGCTCCTGCTACCTGCGGGATCGAACCTATGGTGGACTGGGAAGAAGATATCTGTGAAATTGCGGCTGCAAAGACAATCATACAAGGTGGATACGAATATGACGGTAAGGAGATCGCCTCATTTGATGAGAAGGCAGCAAAGGGCTTTTTTCTTGAGATGAAAGATAAAGGCATAAAGTCCATTGCCATATCCTGTGCTTTCTCAACGGTTCGTGATGAGCATGAACAGCGAGCAGCTAAGCTGTGCAGGGAAATCATGGGCCAGGATGTGCATGTTTCTGTTTCCAGCGAAATTGGTTCAATGGGCTTGATCGAGAGAGAGAATGCAACGATCCTGAACGCTGCACTCTGGAAAGTAGCCCAGAGATTCACAGAAGGATTTGCGAAAAGTCTGGAAGATGAGGGAATCACTAATGCAGATATTTATCTCTCGCAGAATGACGGTACCCTGATGACCATGGAATATGCTCGTCGCTATCCGATCCTCACTGTTGCCTGTGGACCGACCAATTCCATACGTGGGGCCAGCTATCTGAGCAATATAAAGAATGCTGTTGTGATCGACGTGGGTGGAACTACAACAGATTTGGGAGTGATCCAGAACGGTTTTCCCAGGGAATCGAGCGTTGCAGTTACAATCGGAGGAGTTCGTACTAACTTCCGTATGCCTGATGTTATTTCAATTGGGCTGGGTGGAGGATCCATTATTCGGGAACATGAAGATGGGTCCGTGACTGTCGGTCCGGATAGTGTTGGATATGAGATCATGGAAAAGGCTATGGTATTTGGAGGCCGAACCATGACGGCAACAGATATAGCGGTCCGACTGGGTCTTACAGATATAGGAAACCCGTCTCTGGTCAAAGACATTCCTGAGGAGCTGGCGAATAAGGCTATGAAGGCAATCCGGGAGCTTGTAGAGGATTCGATCGATGCAATGAAGGTATCAAATGAAGCAATCGATGTGGTTCTTGTCGGTGGGGGTTCCATCGTGATGCCAGATAAACTGGAAGGTGCGGCAAATGTATTAAAACCGGATCATTTTGGATGTGCAAATGCCATAGGATCTGCAATCTCCAAGGTTAGCGGAACTGTAGAGAAACTGATCAATTATGATGAAATACCTAGAGAAAAGGCATTAGATGAGACGAAGAACGAAGCAATAGAAACTGCAGTTGCTGCAGGAGCAATTCCGGAAACCGTTGAAATTATTGAAGTGGAGGATGTGCCTCTGGCATATTATCCGGGAAATACAAACCGGGTTAAGATTAAAGCTGCAGGAGATCTGCATAGCTAAATAGCATTCTTAAAAACAGTTCCGATTCATTTTTTGAGAGATTAATTCATGAAATGGATCGGAGCTTTTTTCTCTTTAGAGCTAGTTATTTTAAATTGTTGAGATGAAAAGATTTGACTTGTAACGTAAAATAAGTTACAATTTAAAAAACTTATATTAAGAAGGAGGGATTAGTTTCGTGATGAAGGAATATATTGAGAAAATACTGCATCAGAATGTTCAGATTTTGCCATATGAAGATAAGAACCGGCTTCCTCTTTCTTACAGAAAGGGTTATGATTTAAAGCTGATAACGATCGGAGGGCAGA
>CADBOX010000282.1 GCA_902796415.1 uncultured Lachnospiraceae bacterium | reverse complement strand
TGTTTTGTTTTGTTTTGTTTGTTTTGATGTATTCATCATACAGCTTATGCTGCAAATAATGATCCTTTTCCGACGAATAACTTATAATCGTGACGAATGGCATAATTAGTTTATTAATAATTCCTACTATCCGCGTCGACTATTGAATAGTATTCGAAATGTCGGCCACAATAGGAACTCCGGTACTCACCGGTCCAACTCCATGGCCGCTAACTATATCGCCGATAGAAGACCATCCTCCTCCGTTGTAGCTTCGGTTAGTGGCAATTCCGGCATTCCGGCTTTCCGCTTTCTCATAATTTTCAGCAACACTTAACAAAGCCTGATAGTAACCATCCATAACACGGATAAAATTCTCCATCTGCGCCTTGTCCTGAGTGTAGGCATTTACAAATGCATCTCTTGCTTCGCCTTCCCACTGACCGGCTAATGCATGGCAAGAAAGCTCAAATTCATCAACTTTGGCCCTTACCGAATGGTTAGCCTCAGCAAGCATATTTGCACGCTGCCTTAACTCTAGCGGGGATACTCTTATTAATCCCATCTCCATTCCTCCTTTTCATATTTTTTGAATTTTATCTTATCCAAGCACAACTATATTGTGTGTATAAGAATCCAATTTATCGACGATGACGATTTATAAAATCTCTGACTGCCTGAGCAGCTTGTTCCTGCGAATGTCTTGCTTCCTCCGCCTGCCTTGCAGCTTCTGCTTCCCTGGCCTGCTGCTCGCGATAAGCTCTTTCTTCCGCAATCCGCAGAGCCTCCATCTCGGCTTCATAAATCCTTCTAGCGCTTTCCCTGATCCAGTTTTCAACATTCATAATCTTACTTGTTATGCTTCTGAAGAAAGCTCCGAGTTGATCAAAAATATGCATAAATAGGGAAGCATTATCACCGCGCCAGCCGGAAGGAATCTCATCCTTCAACCCCTCATGCAGTGCATCCGCTCTCTTAAGCTTCTCCAGTGCAGACCCAATCACATCTGCCTGTCTGTTTGCTTCATCAAAATTTAACTGAATCTGATTTCTTGACATACTTTTTTATACTCCGTTCCTGCATGAAAATAACCTGCTACCGGTTCAATATTTTTCTATCCCCAGATGAACCGTATAATCGCCGGGATTTTTAATACGTCTATAACAACCCTGTTGATAATAGCAACTATCCTTTGTGCAACCTCTTCCAGATTATTGATGTTATTTCTCTCGGTTCCTTCGTATCTTTCAATAATCTGCATATACATGGAATACAACCGGCATAAACTGGCAATCTTTTCTTCCTCTTCCTTAATGAGAGCCTGAAGAGCTTTTGCCTGATCTTCCATACTGGCCATCCCGGAAAGCGCATTAACTACTGACTGCAATTCCACACAGGCTTCCTTCCTTATGTGAATTTCCTGCTGGATGGTATTCGCATATTCTCTTAATCGATTGGGATAAACTGTAAACATATTTCCCTCCGTCTTATACAATCGCATCGGATGGCAAATCATCCGAAATAGCTGCATTTGCCTGATCGGTTTCCAAATAAGTTGCCGCAATCTTCGCAAGATCCGTCGCTCTGAGTTCCATGTGAGTCATGGCATTTTCGATAGTTCCCTTTTGACGGAAGAAAATGTCTCTTTGAAGATCACCGGCTTCTCCTGTCCAATGCTCGGCGGTTGCCCTCATAATGCTTTCCGCTTCAGACATGTGCATCCTCATTCTTCCTACCAGGCGAATCATATTATTTGATTCATCGAATAACTGCTGGGGCTTTGCTACGATTTCAATATTCGTCAAATTCATATTCCCCTCCTTACGAAAACCTGAAAGAAGTCAGCATCTGTCGGACATCTTCTTCGCACAGATCATAACAATTACCCGACTCCGTCATACTCTGAATTATGTTCTCCAGAACTTTGCACATTCCTTCCAGTTCATCCCTGTTTTTCATACAGCTGATTACGAACTCGTCATGTGCTTCTCCCGCCCACATGGACTGCAGTGACTCTATGGATACCGTCAGATCATCAACCGTCCTCTGTGCGGCGTCATGACATGCCATGAGTCTTTCCGTCAGATTCCGGACCGCTATGGTATCGACATCAATTACATTCATTCTCTTCCTCCCGGGCTCATGCACGAACTTTAAAACACTACGATTCGTATAGGAACCTCACTTCAAATATGAAAGTTTACTCCAAGACCTTTTCTTTCAATTACCTGTGTCATCTGCTATCTTTAAATGCATTCTATAGCATTGCTCTTTTCAATTATTCAAAAACTGACAGATGACATCTTTCCATGACGAATGACATATCCTTCCCGAAAATTCTGCGAACCGGATTTATAACCGTCCTGTAAGCGAAAGAATTCTGTTCAGCAAATCCCCTTCACGATATAAATCTGCATATTGCACGGAATCCGAAAATTCAACCAGCAACTCGCTTCCCTTATCCCGAAGAACATACAGGGATGTTACCCTCTCATCCTGACTGCCGGAATAAAATTCAGCCATGAAGCGCTCGTTTTTTACCTGATCGGGAGCCGTTATGCTTAGTTCCTCTCCGACACCTTTCTCTCCTTCCAGAGACTTCATAATATCCACAATATCCTCCGGAACGCTTGCCCTGGGGATGAAACCGCTTTGTTCAAGATACGTACCAAGCATATTCTTCGGCAATTGTTTTAATACAACATATTCCCCTTCTCTGGCTCCCGGCTGCGCCAAAATATAGTTATCTCCTTCTCCGAAATAAAAGCAGGAATCCGGAGCTTCATTTTCTTCGGAACGAATCATCATCGTAAATTTACGGTTCTGTATTCCTTTAAAAATGGGAGCGGCATCCGTTCCTAATCTAAAAGAGTCATCCTGATTAATCACAACTCCTCTTTTAACAAGCCCCATTACCGTTTGAACAATTTCTTCCTCTCCCGGCGCCGTCTCTTTTCGTTCAAAGCAAATCAGATTATGAACGGAGCAGACATTGCACAGGACGACAAATTCCCACTCACTGAGTCCGATTCCTTTTTCGGTAATTTCATAATTCAACTCATTCTGCATACGGTTTCTTTACACTTTCTTTTTTCCTGTTTGTTTTTTCATCATCCGTTTTTTTGTCCCTTAAGACTCTCTATCACGGAGGGTTTAAAACTTCTGGATACCGGTACTCCGAATCCCTGACGAAGGGTAAGCCAGTTGCCCTTAAGCGTTTCTGCCATTGCCTTATTCACTATAAAACTTCTGTGTGTTCTGAGGAACGTGTCAGGAAGTTTATCCGCCAGTTCTTCGATGGTTCCGTAAAATCCAAATTCCTCATGAAGTGTCCGAAGAAACACCTTCTTTTCTCTTGCTTCAAAATAATAAATCTGGCGAAACGGAATAAATGTTTTTCCATCTCTCGTTTCAACTACAAACGTCGTCGAATCCTGCTGTTCCTCGTCCTCCATCTGTAAGAGCCTGTCCTGAAAAAACTCTTCCAGCGATTTCTCCATACTGTTTTTTTCGAAAGGCTTAATCAGAATCATATCCGGTCGGATACCAGGCTTCAGATAATAGGTCGGCGGAATGTTAATGTTGGCGACCAGCACCAGTGGAGATTCTTTATATTTTTTTCTAATCACGGAAAGAAGCTCCATGCAGTCCTTCACGCAAATATCCATGCATAGAAAATCCAGTATCGGTTCTCTTTGCAAATATTCGGAGCATTCTTTTACCGTCCCGACAAAATGCATGTCCCAGTAATCATCTGAGAGCTTCGCTGCCAAATCACTGTAAACGGCAGCAAGCTGCTTCTTCTCTGTTTCTTTTTCATGAAGCGTTAAAATCGAAATCATTTACCTGCCAGTCCTTTACTCCGTCTGAAGAAGCGGAATGGTAATCATATCCGTTTCATCACCTTCATGCGCTGAAAGAAGTGCAATACCCGGTTTCATTTTCTTTGAGGTAACCGCATAAGGAAGGTTCGGGAACTGCATCAGTCTCTGATCCTGCGCATTTCCTCCGAGATGCGCACCAACCTTGTCCTTGACATAGAGGGAATAGGATTTCTCTACCGATATTTCCATGATGCTGTCCTGATTCAGACCGGCAAACCAGTATACGTTATGCCTTGCTCCCTTATCCAGAATATTGCAGACAAAGCCCGAGAAATCTTTCACTCCGTCGTCTGCTTTCTTTAATTTCTGCACGAAGCCTGCCAGATCCCCGACAATAAAGATCTTCTTTTTGAACGGCTTCATCTTCTGATACAATGCTTCTTCCGACACGCCTTCTTCCATGCAGGCCGCTTTCAGCTTGTTTCTTTCGATAAATTCCGGCATAAGACGGGTAAAGTAATCCGCCATCTTTTCACGGTTATCGATGTACTCCGCATTGATGGATTTGGAAAGGCTCTTAAATTCATTGACAAAGTCAAAAATCACAACCTCCGCACCAATCATGGCTGCCGAGCATGCGAGAATCTTAAGTGCATTGGTCTTTCCTGTTCTGGAACGTCCGGAAATAATATACGTATAGGTCTTCTTTAAGTTGATGCCGTAAACGTCAGCCGTTTCCTGATCATAACCAAACGGCAGATAATCTCCGGTTTGCGCCATGGAAACAACACTGTCCAATGCAGAATAGGTCTGCCATACAGGCTGTTCCGGAATAAGAGGAATCTCCCTTGCCTTTTTCCCATGCAGAGTCTGTAAGAATGCCTGCAGTTCCTGGCTTCTCTCCGCTTCCTTGTCGCTCTTTCCGAATATGGCCACCTGCCACTCAAGCAGCCGCTTATCCAGCATGAAAATACCGCGTCCGGGATTTTCTCTCGGCGTCATGCGGCAATGACCGAAAATATTACCGTATTCGTTCGGATCGTTGCAGTTCAGTGCCAGCTTTACGCCAAAGTTTGCGAGAACCTTATAACTTAATGCATTCGCGGTCGCCGCCGTAATAATCAGCGAAATACCGACACCGATGGCCTCACGGCTTAAGGAACCGATTAAATCCGTCTCGTTGGGGAAGAACTCCTTGAATGCAGCGAAGTTGTCGATGGCGACAACAATCATCGGCATGTCCGTATGTCCCGCCTCCAGATAGGCCGCATAGTTGCCGACGCCGCTCTGGGAGAGAATTTTCTTTCTTTCCTCCACAAAATGGAATAACAGTTTGAACAGGTTCTTGCATTTTTCGTTTTCATTCGAAAGAACGACGCCGCCCACATGAGGTGCCTGTTCAAAAATCTTCAGAACCATGCTTCCGCAGTCCACCAGATAGAAATTAACCTGCTCGGATGTATACCGGCTCATCAGACCGTACAGAATTGTCTGAAGAAGAATGGTTTTGCCCATCTGCGAAGAACCGACAATATAGGTATTGTCTCTGGAAACAAACAGTTCCACGGGGTTCTGCACCTGCAGCTCGGGATCGTCATAAATACCGACGGGAACCATAATCTCCGGCGTGTAACGTGTATACGAAAGCTCGTCCGTACGGATAACCGTTGAAAGCGAAGGCAGGCAGATGCCCGGAAGATGGGCTATCTTCTGGTCGTCGCAGTACTTGTGAATGTAATCCACAATATTCTGAAGCTGGGTAATGTCTTCTCCCTGCTTCTTTTCGTATTTGCTTACAAAAATCTCTTCCTTCGCACCGTTTAATGCCACGCTGCAGATATGATAATCACGCTGTCCCATGGCAATTTCACTGTCTGCCGAACCGCCGCTGTATGCGGACTGGAACAGTTCAAAAATCTCATCGTTTCCGACCTGCAGATAAGCACG
>CADBOX010000281.1 GCA_902796415.1 uncultured Lachnospiraceae bacterium | reverse complement strand
ACAAAAATCGCTCTATCAAAATTAAAGGAGTCTATCACGGATGAATGAGTTATTTGCAGATATCGGATATAAAAGTATCAATCACATCGGGGAACAATTGTGCGGAGACCATGTGGATGTCGTCCAGCAGGACGAAGACTCTACTGTCATCGTGCTGGCAGATGGCCTGGGAAGTGGGGTAAAAGCCAGTATCCTGTCAACTCTGACTTCCAAGATCATCTCCACCATGGTTGCACAGGGGATCTCCATAGACGAGTGTGTCGCGACTATCGCCGCCACCCTTCCGGTTTCTTCTGAACATGGGGTGGCCTACTCCACATTCACCATCATACACCTGAAGCATAACCAGACAGCAGAACTGATCCAGTATGATAACCCTCATATCATAATGATCCGGGATAATGATCTCTATGATTATCCCATGAAGGAAATGAACATCGAGGGGAAGAAGATTTATCATACACTTGTCCGGTTGAGGGAAGATGATGTATTTATCGCCATGAGCGACGGTTGCCCCCACGCCGGACCGGACCGGTCCTATAATACTGATTGGAAGCGGGAAGATATCGCTGATTTTATGCTTGCCATGTCCATCGCCGGCTACACAGCCAAGTCCCTCTGCACCATCCTGGTTGATGAATGTGAGAGGCTTTACGGGGGAACTCCCATCGATGATGCCACTGCCTGTGTGGTCCGCATACAGAAGAGAAAGCCCATAAACATCCTTTTCGGACCGCCGGCAAACAGGGATGACTGCAACCGCATGATGAGTCTTTTCTTCTCCAAGAGAGGCAAGCACATCGTCTGCGGAGGAACTACCGCAACTATAGCAGCCGAGTGGCTGAACAAGCCGGTAATCTATAGCACTGATTTTGATAATACAGGGGATGTGCCTCCCATGTCTGAAATCGAAGGGGTCGACCTGGTGACAGAAGGTGCCGTTACCATGAGTAAGGTGATCGAGTATGCCGAAGATTATGCCGGCGACAATTTGCTCTATGACATATGGCGCTTTGGAAAAGACGGTGCCTGCTGCATCTGTCAGCTTCTCTTCGAGGAGGCAACCGATGTGAACTTTTTTGTGGGCAGAGCCATGAATCCGGCCCACCAGAACGCGGATCTGCCTCTCAGCTTCAATGTTAAGATGAGCCTGGTAGAAGAACTTTCAAAACATCTGAGAAAGATGGGGAAACATGTCAAGATAAGCTATTATTGAGAGAATGAAAACAGGAAGCAGTAAAGTGGATTACTTTACTGCTTCCTGTTTTTTATAAAATGTTATGCTGTTTGATAACATGAGTATTCTTCAATCAGAGGAGCATACTCCAACCCCAATCGCTGATACAAATCGTCGGCACTTGGATTAATGCCGTAAATGTTAAAAAAGGTGTGGATCACCATGTTCAGTAACTGTCTCATTTCCTTCAGAGTTCTGTTTTCTTTTTGCATCTCTAAGTACCTCCTTATTTGTTTAATTATCTATACGAAATCAGCTGCTGATGTTTTGATGGTAAAGTAATGTTGTTTCCAAATTGTGCACAAATTGTGAAAACTCTGTGAATGTATTCTATTAATAGTACGATAGATCAAGCAGGAGGGCTAAAATAATTTGACTTCTATAATAATAAAATATAACATAATTGTAGATACTCTATGACTGGTATGACGGACTGACAGTGTGTGTTGAGAGAGGAGTGATACGATGAAGAAATACCTGTATATATTTAGCTTTGTTTTCATTTTCAGCTGTTTCTTTTCCATGAGTGTTTCTGCCGCAGACTATTCAACTTACTCCAATAACAAAGTGGAGTTTGGACTGAATCTGAGGACGGACCATAAGAGGCCGGACTGTGACAGACCCAAAGGGGTCACTCTGTCGAAATATCACACGTTCTATTACGGCATAAAGCCTTATAAGAAGAAAGATAAAGTAATCTATCTGACATTTGACTGCGGCTATGAGAACGGAAATACCAAGAGCATCCTGGATACTCTCAAGAAGAATAAGATCAAAGCCATCTTTTTTGTTACGGAACCTTACATCCGTTCGAATCCCGGTCTGGTAAAAAGGATGAAGAAAGAAGGACACCTGGTTGGGAATCATACCACAACCCATCCAAGATTAACTGAGATATCCGTACAGAAGATGAAACAGGAACTGAATACCTGCAAAGCGACCATGAAGAAAAAAACAGGGTATGATATGGATCCTTATATGAGGCCCCCGGAAGGTGTATATAGTGTCCGGGTTATGAAGGTGGCAGAGGATATGGGATATAATACCATGCTCTGGAGCTGGGCTATCCGTGACTATGAAGAAGAGGATCAGCCCAGTGTCCAATATGTCATTGACAAAGTGAAAAAGCATTATTTCCCTGGAATGATGCCACTGTTTCATGTCATCTCTTCCGCAGACCGGAAAGCCCTTCCTACTATCATCTCAACGATGAAAAAGAAAGGGTACCGTTTTGGAAAAGTCACGGAGTTCACGAAAAAAAGGAAACTGAAATAAACCGGAGGATCTTAAGAAAAGATGAATCTTTGGCTGTTGCTGATATTAGCATTATTAGTCCTTGCCTGTGGGGGAGTCCTGTATCTGGCGGGAAGAATCAGAAAATTCACATGGATCCGGAAACTAACCGGAGACAAGCCAGTCCGTGCTTTTTTCTTCTGTACGGTGCTGGTAACGGCAGTTACTGCGCTTCTGTGGCTTACCATAGGATACATGAACGCAATCATATGCGTCCTTCATCTGGTTATCTTCTGGATCATCAGTGATTTCATATTTCTTGCCATTCAAAGATATCGAAAAGAAAGCTTTGAAAGGTATTATGCAGGGGCAGCCACCCTCATATTCTCCCTTTGCTATCTGACGGCCGGGTGGTATCTATGTCATCATGTGGTCGAGACCAGATATCAGATTTCTACGGATAAGGAAGTGGGTAAACTCCGGGTGGCATTGATTGCGGATTCTCATGTGGGTACCACCTTCCACGGAGATGGATTTCGAAAACATCTGAAGACCATTGAAGCGCAGCATCCGGACCTGCTGGTCATAGCCGGTGATTATGTGGATGATGACACTTCGAGAGAGGACATGCTGGAATGCTGTAAGGCACTTGGGGAGATTCAGACAACATATGGCGTATACTTTGCCTTTGGGAATCATGACAAAGGCTATGATCCTGCACAAAGCCGCGGATATAATGAAGAGGATCTCATAGAAGCCCTTGAAGCAAATGGTGTGTATGTGATGCAGGATGATGTGGAACTGATCCATGACCGGTTCTATCTCATAGGCAGGAAAGACCATTTTGATGAGTATGGTTCCGGCCGGAAAACGATGCAGGAACTGATGGAAAACCTTGATCCGGATAAATACACCATAGTCCTGGATCATCAGCCGCAAGACTACTTTGCGCAGGAAGAAGCCGGGGCAGATCTTGTCCTTTCCGGCCATACCCATGGCGGACAGTTATTTCCACTGATGGTGATAGAAAACCTCATTAATATCACTCCGGATGATCAGGTATATGGCCATGAGAAGATAGGGAAGACAGACTTTATCGTCACTTCCGGTATCTCCGATTGGGCGATCAGGTTTAAAACCGGCTGCAGATCGGAATATGTAATTATAGAGATTGAGGGAGAATAAATAAGGTTATGAAAGAAGAATGTCTGATATGTAAAGCTCCTTTGGAATATCTGGATGCAGATATCCTTATGGAATGCGAGATATGCCATAAAAAAGAAAATAGTAAGACCAGATGTATCCATGGTCATTATGTCTGCAATGATTGTCATACCCAGGGTCTCGATTCCATTATTGGTGTATGTATGACTGAAACATCTAAGGACCCTGTCGCTATCATAGAAAAAATGATGCAGATGCCCTTCTGCCATATGCATGGTCCCGAACATCATGTCATGGTTGGAGCTGCGCTTTTAACAGCATATAAGAATGCAGGAGGGGAGATTGATCTTCACAGTGCCTTGATCGAGATGATGAATCGCGGTAAGAGTGTGCCAGGCGGGGCTTGTGGATTCTGGGGAGCCTGCGGAGCAGGGATCAGTTCAGGGATGTTCATCTCGATCATCTCGAAATCAACCCCCCTTGCAGATGAACCCTTTGCCCTGTCTCACCAGATGACTGCAAAGTCATTAGGGAAGATAGGCCAGGTGGGAGGCCCTCGCTGCTGTAAGAGAGATTCCTTCCTTTCGATTCTGTCTGCGATTGATTTTGTCAGGGAACATTTTGGGATAGAGATGGATAAGCCGGATATCGTATGTCACTATTCAACTATGAATAATCAATGCATTGGCAAACGCTGTCCATTCTCTGAAGTGAATCACTAAGAAGGCATCATGATGCAGAGAACCCCCTCATGGAATTATCTCATGTTCGTTGATCTTTTACGCCAGACCGTTATCCGCAAGCCACCTCTTAACAGATTTTCCGGCATTTGCGGCATTGCTGCCGTTCACAGGCAGGCCTTTCTTAACGTCAGCTCCAGGTGCCAGCTTTTTGATCTGCTGTACGGAAGAACCCATGCCGCTGCCTTCGTTGGTGCAGAGGGGAAGGATTGTCTTGCCGGTAAAATCATATCGGTCAAGGAAGGTATATACTGCCATAGGCATGGTTCCCCAATAGTTGGGGTAGGCCAGGATCACAGTGTCGTAATCATCGATGCTTTCCAGATAGTTTGTAAGTTCTGGTCTTGCATCTGACTGGAGATCCCTTTTCGCCTCTTCGATACAGGTCATATAAACCGGGGAGTAGGGGTTTTTCATTTCAATTTTAAAAGTATCGGCTTCGATCATGTCTTTCATATCATTCACAACAATCTCCGTGTTGCCGACCTTGACATATCTCATTGCTCCACTAAAATAGTTCTCATCTGCTCTTGAAAAAAATGCGATTAATGTTTTTGCCATTTTAATTTCCTCCGTTTCATTTCTTTGTTTTAATCTTTCTGAGGATAATATCTCACAAATACATTGAAAAATCCAATTGAAATAATATATAATTGATTTAATAATTAAATAATAAGGTGGAATGCATATGAATACAAAGCAGATTGATTATTGTATAGAGCTTGCTCATACCCTGAATTTTAGCCGTGCAGCAGATAACATGTTTGTCAGTCAGCCGACATTGACCTACCAGATCAAACTTTTGGAAGAGGAGGTGGGTTTTGCAATCTT
>CADBOX010000280.1 GCA_902796415.1 uncultured Lachnospiraceae bacterium | reverse complement strand
GGGGAGAGATTTACTTTATCGAACAGTTATTACACGGATTATGTGGGATTGATGGTTCGGTACAGCGGAAAAGACCAGGATCCTAACAGTCTTGGCAGCAGTGACATCAAGTCCATCGCCGACCTGGATGGAAAATATGTCGGTGTTCCGAGAAATGCTACTACCAGACAAGACTTTATCAATTATATTGAGACCATGAACACAGTGAAAGTTTCTCCGATTTTCTGTGAATACGAATCATATGACCAGTTGTTCACAGCGTTAAAGAAAGGAAACATTGACGTGATGTCCGTGGATGTAAGTATCCTGAACGGATATGTGGATAGCACTACAAAAATCCTGGATGCCAGATTTGCCGGTCAGCATTACGGTGCAGCGGTGAGAAATGAAAATGCATCCCTGATCAGCTATATCAACAAGGCTATCACCCAATAGCGACAAAAGGGGAAAACCCCTGCTCATAAAAAATAACAGAGGGATAGATGATATTGTCAAGTTCCGTTGTTCCTCGAAAAGAAAAGTACTAACCGTGCTTTTCTTTCCTGTGGTACAAAGTCACTTTCCAATCTTCATCTATCCCTCTTTTGCATTTTTAGCAGATTGAGGGGTCGCCTCGTATTCTGTTTCAGTATAGGCTGCAAGGATGGCCCGGATGGACCGGTGGAGATAGGGCAGGTAGTCCTGCATGGGGACTGGCTGTTTATATAGGATACAGCTGTAGCTTACGGAACCGACCAATTCTATGATTGTGAAAAGCATGAGCTCCGGTTGTTCGCAGTGTACCGAGAATTGCCTGATCTGCTCATTATAGTATCTGAAAAAAGGAATGTCCTCATCCGGGACATCGGTGCTGAGAGCATTTTTGAAGATACCCCAGCTCAGATTCTTCGAGATGAAGCGCAGCAGTTTGGGATCGGATTCGAAGCGCTTTATAAAATAATCACAGACCCGGAGAACAGTTGATTCAAAATCATCATCCTGGGGATTCTCGATCATCTCCTGATGAGCGTCCTCAAATAACTGACTGGTGATATGGGTGATCAATTTGTCCCGCAGATCATATTTATCTTTAAAGTACAGGTAGAAAGTTCCCTTGGCCAGACCTGCTTTCTTGACGATATCAGAGATGGTGGTCTTGCCGAATCCATGGTTTAAAAACAGATCAAAGGAGGACTGAAACAGGGCGTTTCTTTTCTGTAATTTGTTTTCTTCCACTTTTTTCCTCATCTTTGATCCACCTCCTTTTCCATATTCTTCAATTCTTTATTTTTAGTATATTCAAAACTTATTTTATTATTTCCCAAACCAGGAGAAAAGTCAATATTGTGGCAGAATAAATAATGACCAAAATTCATTATTTTAAAAGCAGGAATCTTGTGCAGTTTAAATATTGACCAAAATTCATTTTTTTACTACAATCTAGTAGAAAGAAAGGGAGGGGAACTCTATGATTGATGTTGGTAAATTTATTGCCAGACATAGATATATTATGATGCTGATCGCCGTACTGCTCTTGATCCCGTCAGCTCTTGGATTTCTGAGAACCAGGGTCAACTATGATCTGCTCAGCTATCTGCCTGAGACATTAGATACTGTAGCCGGTCAGGATATCATGGTGGATGAGTTTGGTTCCGGCGGTTTCGCCATGGTTGTGGTAGAAGGAATGGATATGAAAGATGTCCAGAAGCTGGAGGACAGATACCGGGAGATTGACCATGTGTCGAAGACTCTTTGGTATACGGACGTGGCAGATCTTTCTGTACCGGTGGAACTTTTACCCAGGGATCTGAGAGAGTCCTTCTTTAAAGGGGATGCCACCCTGATGATGGTTCTCTTTGACGGAACCACTTCTTCCGACGACTCCATGAATGCATTGAAGGAGATGCGGAAGATTACAGATCAACAGGTATATATCAGTGGCATGACCGGAGTAGTTACCGACATCGCGGATCTGTGTATGTCAGAACTGCCCATATATGTTGTCATAGCTGCGGTACTGTCGCTGCTTGTCTTGACCATAGCTACCCTTTATTTTCTCATTCCGGTCATATTTCTTTTAAGTATCGGAATGGCCATCGTCTATAATATGGGGACTAATTTCTTCCTTGGGGAGATTTCTTATGTAACCCAGGCTGTTACCGCTGTTTTGCAGCTGGGAGTGACCATGGATTATTCCATCTTCCTGTTAAACAGCTACGAGAATTATAAAGAAGAGTTCGGGGAGGATAAAGAGAGTGCCATGGGACATGCCATCGCCTCCACCTTCACGGCAATCATAGGAAGCTCCGTCACCACCATTGCCGGTTTTCTGGCCTTGTGTGTCATGACATTTGCCTTGGGTAAGGACCTGGGAATCGTAATGTCCAAGGGTGTTATCATCGGTGTGATCTGCTGTGTGACAATCCTTCCTGCCATGATTCTGGTCTTTGATAATTTGCTTGAGAAGACCAGGCACAAAGCGATTATTAAGGAAACCGGAATCCTGTCAAAGATCATCACAAAGCATTATGTTGTCTTTATCGTTCTTTTTATGATTCTTCTGTTTCCT
The DNA here is from genome assembly GCA_902796415.1 of uncultured Lachnospiraceae bacterium. GTDB lineage: Bacteria > Bacillota > Clostridia > Lachnospirales > Lachnospiraceae > Anaerobutyricum. The sequence goes on along the minus strand of CADBOX010000280.1, from coordinate 7,263 downwards.
GCACTCTACGGGAACAATCACGTTCAGGTTTATTATAATATCGCCCATGCTCTGCCGGATAATCTGGAATCCAATATAGCCAACAAAAAGCTGGAAGATACTTTTGATATGAATCAGATTCACATCATTATGATGGATAAAGATATCAAAGCCAAGGATAAAGCTTCCATGTATAAAGATATTGATCAGGTGAAAGGGGTGAAATGGACCATCGGTCTGAATTCCCTCATCGGATCGGAGATTCCGGATGTATTGATCCCGGATAACCTCAAGGAGATGCTGCAGGGAGATGAACATGAGATTGCCTTCATCTGTTCTGAATATTCCCCGGCAACACCGGAAGTAGACGAGCAGATCAGTAAGATTCAGGGTATTCTCAAGGGCTATGATGACAGTGCCATCGTCATTGGGGAATCTCCCATGATGAAAGACCTGGAGGATACCACCAACGTGGATTTGAAAAAAGTTAATTATCTGTCCATGGCGGCTATCTTCCTGATTATCATGATCGTCTTTAAATCCATTTCCCTCCCGGTAATCCTGGTAGCAGTCATCGAATTTGCCATCAATGTGAATATGGCAATCCCATATTTTATGGGCAAGGAGCTGCCTTTCGTGGCAGTGATCGTAATCGGAACCATACAGTTGGGAGCCACGGTGGATTATGCCATCCTTATGACTACCCGCTATCAGAGGGAGCGCCTTAATGGAGTAGGCAAAAAAGAAGCAGTCAGTATAGCCCATAGCAACAGTATACACTCTGTGATCACCAGTGGATTCAGTTTTTTCGCTGCCACATTTGGTGTTGCCATGTACTCCAGAGTAGACATGATCGGTTCCATCTGTACATTGCTTTCCAGGGGAGCTATCATCAGTATGATCTCTGTGCTGGTTATTCTTCCGGCCATGTTTATGATTTTTGACAAGGTGATCTGCCTGACCACCTGGGATTTTATAAAAACAAGAAAACAAAGCAAGACAGGTGAGATAGGAGGATGAATATGTTAAAAACAAGATTGAAGAAGAAAGTATTTTCTGTTCTGATGGCACAGACCATGGTATTATCCCTGGCCTGTACCGGAAGCTTGACGGCAGTTCAGACCTATGCCGCCGAAACGTCGGATGCAAGTGCAGAGTCCGTGGATAAAGAAGAGACAGTTTATGTCATCACTGACGGGGACGGAGAGATCGATGAGATCATTGTAAATGACAAATTGAACAACAAGGAGGGAGCTGCCTCCATTGAAGATAAAACTGATCTTACCGACATTGAGAATCTGAAAGGGGATGAGGAGTTCACAGAGGGTTCCGATCAGACTATCACCTGGGATGCAGGTGGTAACGCCATCTCTTATCAGGGGAATTCCAATAAAGATCTTCCTGTGAATGTGAAACTGTCTTTCACATTGGATGGGGAACCGATCAGTGCCTCCCAGTTGGCAGGCAAAAGCGGGAAAGTAACCATCCGGTTTGATTATGAGAATAAAGAGACCAGAAAGGTTTCTGTCGATGGCAAAGAATATGAGGTCTATGTTCCGTTTACTTTGATCAGCGGTGCCATTCTTGACTCGGAAAAGTTCTCCAATGTCAGTGTGGAAAACGGAAGATCCGTGACGGAAGGAGATAAGATCATCGTATTCGGCTATGCAGTCCCGGGTTTAAGGGAGAGCCTGAACGGAGATGAAGGCATCCTGAAGGATGTGGATATCGACCTTCCGGAGTATGTGGAGATTTCCGCGGATGTGGAGAATTTTGAACTGGACATGACCATGACAGCCGTGACCAATGACCTGCTGAATGATCTGTCCACCAAAGATATCGATGACAGTGAGATGGAAGAAGATATCCACGAGCTGGAGGACGCCACTGATAAACTGGTAGATGGTACCGGAGACCTGGCTGATGGTATGAAGTCCGCTTATGACGGGTCCAAAACCATCTCTGAAAACATGAATAAGCTTGCCGGTGGAACGACAACCCTGGCTCAGGCACTGGGATTATACACCAACGGAGTCGGACAGCTCTATAAGAAGGTTCCTGCCTTGACCAATGGAGTGTCGGTGCTTGATACAGGAGCATCCAAACTTGCCAAAGGTGCCGCTTCCTTAAAAGACGGTACTGACACCTACGTAAAAGGAGTGAACAGTCTGGCAACAGGACTTCTGGGAGATGGCAGCAAGGATAATCCTGGATATCTGGCCGGAGTGGAAGCACTGTCTGACGGTGCGTCCAAGCTCTCCGGGCTGGAGAAACTGGGAGATGTCTCCGGAGCAATCTCTGTCATGAAAGCAGCTACAGGGAACGAACAGACCTACACCAAGCCGGACGGAACAAAAAGTGCCACCCTTGGCTACGGAGCAACAGCTGTAGAAGGTGGCCTGGATCAGGTGATCCAGGGTGTCAATGCCATGAAAGATTCCGCGTCCGGGGAACAATTAAAAAAACTTGCCGGCTCTTTGGAGAAGGCGGGAGAAACTCTGAATTCTGCATCCTCCACACTTTCCGGTGCCTCCGATCAATACGGGAAGGCTCGGGATGATGCCAATTCCATCATACAGGAAGCTGCAAAAGAGATCGGTAACCAGGCTTCCAATCTGGAGAAAGCAAAAAAAGAGTTATCTGACAAACAGGGTGATATCAACGGCGTCATCAAAGAGAGAAATGAGACGATCGCATCCAGAAATAAGGAGATTAAAGCCGCTGAGACCAAGATCAAAGATGCGGCAAAAGACTGTAATACAGGTATCGAAGATACCATATCCGGCCTGAAAGAAGCGAAAGCCCAGCTGGAAGCTGCCAAGAAGGCTTTGAAAGATGCCCAGACGGAGGACATCTCCTTCAAGGATCAGATTGAGAAGATTGACAAAGAAATCTCTGATACTCAAAAGAAGATTGATTCTCTCCAGGATAAGAAAGTTTCCGGGGTTGACGTGGATGAGATTGAAAAGATTTCCAGCGCAGATATCAATCTGGATCTCAAGGGAATCAATGCAGAGAAACTGACCGGACAAGGAGAAAAACTGGCGGAAATTACTGTGAATCCGGTCAATATCGAAGTGGAGAAGGCCACTATACAGGCCATCGCTTCCGGTATCGGATCCGCCTCCGAGACCATGAGTACAGACCCGTTGAATCAGCTGATCGGCAGCCTGCAGCAGGTGAAAGCCGGTGTATCCGGTCTGAAAGACGGGGTGAATACCCTGCACTCCAGCTTAGCAGGACTTGAGCAGGCAACCGCAGGATTCCCGCAGGCTGCACAGGGAATCCATGCATTAAACCAGGGATTCGATACCCTGACAAAGAACAATGCCACCATAAAGACAGGAGCCTCTATGCTTCAGAAGAACGGAACGGCTCTCACATCGGGGGCAAAAGATCTGGCGGATGGCTCTTCTCAGATTGCCAAAGGTTCCTCCGAATTATCCACCGGGGCATCTGCCCTGGCAGGTGGTGTTAAGACCTTGGCATCCAACAATAAGAAACTAAATGACGGGGCAGCTACCCTGGCTTCCGGAACTGAGAAACTGGCCAAGGGAAGTGAGAGTCTGACCTCGGGAATGGATAAACTCCTCGAAGGGACTGAGACGCTGAAAGAAGGAATGTCTGAGTACAAGGAGGAAGGAATCTCCAAGATTGTGGATCTTTACGATGAGGATATCCTGGGTCTGAAGGATCGTTTTGAAGCGGTCCGGAAGGCCGGACGGGATTATCAGACATATACCCAGCTGTCAGACGGAGAGAAGGGAAGCGTTAAATTTATCTATAAATCGGACGAAATCAAATCAGATGACGGTAAGTAATAGCTTGGGCAGGGATGAAATTCCCTGCCCATGTCATCGTATATCCGGAGAAAAAAGGTATTATTCAACACATTTCTCAAGAGTGTTGTTGCATAATACCTTTTCTTTTTGGTACAATACATCAAATGGGGACTTATTCCTTGTAGAAAAAAGTGACATATTTAATGAGGATATGGTGAGGGAACAAAAAATGTATCTTCTGTTTTTATTGTTTTGGATACTGCTGAACGGAAAACTGAATCTGGAAATCTTCCTCTTCGGTATTGTGATATCTGCCGCGATCTACTGGTTTATCTGTCGGTACATGGATTATAGTGTGAAGAAGGATATCATGCTGATCAAAAGCACGGGAATATTGTTCTGGTTTTTGGTCGTTTTGATCAGGGAGATCTTCTGGGCTAACTGGAATGTATTGAAACTGGTGTATTCCGTCAAGTATCAGCCGGAACCGGCTATCGTCTATTTTACAGCGGATTTCAAGACCGGCCTGGCCAAAGTATTACTGGCCAATTCCATCACCCTCACCCCGGGTACCATCAGTGTGTCCGTGGAGGGGAACAGGTACTGTGTTCATTGTCTGGATAAGACATTTTCCGAGGGGATTGAGTCTTCTGACTTCGTCAGGATATTACATAGATTGGAGGCGGATTGGTGATGAATTATGACTCGATATTTCATTTTATACTGATGGGATGCATGCTGATCATCGGATTGTTTATCCTGATCGCAATCCTTCGATCCTTTCTGGGCCCTAAAACTACGGACAGGATCATCGCGGTGAATATGATCGGTACTTTCACCATCGCCATCATTTCCATTCTGACCATTTTTTTGGGGGAGGATTATCTGGCAGATGTCTGTCTTGTTTACGCTACGATCAGTTTTCTGTCTGTAGTGCTCCTGTCGAAGATCTGGATGGGAGTTTACAATGAGAAAAACAACAAGAAAACCATGGGAGGTGAGGAAGAGTGATACGATTAATTGCCTGCACGATCTTAATGCTGATGGGTATGTTCATGTTTTTTACCGCCACCGTGGGCGTGAACAAATATAAATCTCTGAATCGTATTCATACCGCTGCGCTTGGAGATACCCTGGGACTCTTATTCGTCATTCTGTCCCTGGTTCTATGGAGGGGTATGGATCTGGCTTCTGCGAAACTGCTCTGCGTGGTTGTGTTTTTCTGGATGGCAAGCCCTGTAGCAGGGCATATGCTCAGCCGCCTGGTGGTGGAAACCGATGAGGAACTGGGCGAGATTGAGATGATTGATATCGATGAGGAACAGTTATGAAGATATTTGAAACAGTATTGCTGATTGGTTTGATTTTATGCGCGATCGCATGTAATTTTACAAAGAAACTGCTCCCGGCTGTCGTGGTTTTTATGTCTTACAGTACGATTATGTCGATCATCTGGATGATTCTTCAGTCTCCGGATCTGGCAATCACGGAAGCTGCGGTAGGTGCCGGTATCACAAGTATCCTCTTTTTCGTTACATTGAAGAAAATCAACGGTATCGATGAAGAGGACGAAGGTCGGGGGGAAAGAAAAGATGAGTAGAATTAGGGATGATTACGATAACAGCAGATGGCGTAAGATAGAAGACTGGATCAAAGGGGAAAAAGATCCCATGGATGATGCCATGGAGATCAGGCGTCCTCTGGATGATGGTCCTGACACAGATGTGCAGATCACGGAGGAGAGCCTGGAGAGAACTACCCAGAGATTATTTAAGTTCGTGAACAGAGCATATAGCCTGTTTTCCGTCTGTTTCTGTATACTGCTTGTGACGATAATGATATGGTATATCACCTTTATGCCTACCTTCGGTGACGGGAACAACCCGGTAAATAATGAAGTATCTCAGCGCTATATTGAAAAAGGGCTGGAGGAGACAGGAGCCACCAACTTTGTGACCGGTATGATCCTGGATTACAGGGCTTTTGATACTTTTGGCGAATCCTGTGTGCTGTTTATCTCCACCATCTGTGTGCAGATTCTGCTGCGCCATGACGATAAGGAGAAAGATACGGTCGTCAATCGCGAATTGACCCGCCTGGAGAACGACAGGCTTTTTGAGCCGAAAAATGATCTGATTCTTCAGAAGGTTTCCTGTGTGCTGGTACCGATCATATTTATATTCGGGATCTATATTATTCTGAACGGACATCTGTCACCGGGAGGTGGTTTTTCCGGAGGAGCCGTGATCGGCGCCGGACTGATTCTTTATCTGAATGCCTTTGGCTTCAAAAAGACAGAGAGATTTTTTACTGACAAAACCTTCCGTGTGATTACTCTGAGTGCTCTTTCATTCTATTGTATCGCCAAGAGTTATTCATTTTATACGGGTGCGAATCATCTGGAAAGCGGAATTCCTCTGGGAACGCCTGGGGCTATTCTGTCTTCAGGCCTGATTCTTCCCCTTAATATCTGTGTGGGACTGATCGTGGCCTGCACCATGTATGCCTTTTATGCCTTATTCCGAAAAGGAGGGTTTTAAAATGATGGTTCTGATATCTTCCCACCTGGAAGAGATGACAGCTATGATACTGTTTGGTATTGGTTTTACCATGCTCTTGCTGCATAAAAACCTGATCAAGAAGATTCTTGGAATGAATATCATGGATACGGCTGTGTATCTGTTTCTGACGGCTAAGGGTTTTATTTACGGCAGGATGGTTCCCATCCTCACGGACGGTATCACGGATGCTTCCGCTTATACGAACCCGATTCCGGACGGACTGGTACTGACAGGTATCGTGGTGTCTGTCAGCTCCACTGCATTGATGTTGGCTCTCACGATCCGGCTTTATGTCCGGTATCGTACACTCGACATCGATAAGATCGTTATGGAGTGGAGAAAGGAGGAGGAACTTCCGTGAGTTTTATCGTGAACTTTCCCTTCTTTTCCATAATCCTGGCTATGTTTTCCGGTATTATCTCTTCTGCTCTCAATGGAAAATGGGCAAAAAGAATCTGTATCCTTATGCTTGGCATCGTATTGGGTCTTTCTGCCTGTGTTCTTTACTACACGGTGGAGACGGGAACAGAATTCACCTATATGATGGGTCATTTTCCCGCACCATGGGGCAATGAGATCAGGGCAGGTGTTCTGGAAGGATTCATGGCAACCTTTTTCACTCTGATCATGATTCTGTCTGTCCTCAGTGGACTTGGAAGAATCTTCTCTGATGTGGAACCGACAAAGGTCAATCTATTCTTTGTGCTGGTGGACATGATGATGTCTTCCCTGCTGGCCATGATCTACACCAATGACCTATTTACCGGTTATGTATTTGTGGAGATTAATACCATAGCCACCTGCGGGATGATCATGATCCGGCAGAACGGACATGGAATCCTGGCAGCCATACGGTATTTTGTCATGAGTCAGATCGGTTCCGGCTTGTTTCTGATCGGTATCAGTCTCCTTTATGATATTACCGGACAGCTCCTCATGGT
>CADBOX010000279.1 GCA_902796415.1 uncultured Lachnospiraceae bacterium | reverse complement strand
TAGTAAATCAGGTCTCCGATGGCTTCATCCGTATAATGGACCGTCTGAAGATACCGTCCGAACATGGTTCTCTCATCATCCGGAGCCAGATCCAAAGTAGCCAGACTCTGGGGCATATCGTAGGGGATGTGATTGGTCAGGGTGATCATGAAGCTGAAAAAGGGCTCCTGCTTTGTTTTCAGGATATCCACCGCCTGCCGGAACATTTCCTTGTCAGTCAGTCCGAATCCGGATTTCTGCGTCATCACCAGTTCTTCCTGGGAGTAAAACTGCTCGATTCCCTGATTCTTATAGGCTTCCTCACGGTTCCAGAATGTTTTCACATAGCCGTGGAAAGCCATGGTGGAATATCCCTCCTGCCTCAGCATCCAGGGTAGTCCGTTGTAGGTGTTATCCACATACATTCTGTAACATTCCCTCTCATCATTGGCGTAGAGACTGTTCAGAGTGACGAATTCGGCATCGCAGGTATTTCCAACTCCGGTGGTGGAGTAAAACCTGTCGAAATAAAAAGTATCCTCCTGAATCAGCTGATTCAGGACCGGTGTCAGTTCCTGCCCCTGATAATCTGCGCCGATGACGAAATCATTCAGGGATTCCACCTGGATCAGGATAAGGTTCCTCCCCTTGGCTACGCCGGAGTAAAGATTTCCTTCCGATTTGGGGACGATGGCCTCCATCTCTCTCTGAATCTCTTTCTCATCCACATTCCGCCGGGCGATCCTTCCTCCCACATTCACGATGAGATCATTGGTGTGATAAGTGAAAAATTCGATGTGATTCACTTTCTGAACATAACGGTCGTTTGTCACATTCCAACCGTAATAGATGAAACAAAACAAGGCTGCAACATAAATTATCAGATGCAGTATGATACGTTTTCTATCCCGGTCTTCCGATCCGGTTTTCATCTTCTTTACACGGTGGAACCACCATATGACAAAAGGTAAATCTATCAATGTCAGCAAACTCAGGGGACTCACTGTTGCTCCAAGCACATTTCCGTCCCCGGCGATCTCTTTCAGGCTGGACAGCTGATAGAGCTGATTTACCGAGATGTATCGGCCAAAATAACTGCTGTAAGCCGCATCGGCAAACATGATCAGCGTTATCAGGCTGTAGAACAGGATGAAGATTTTCTCCCCATGTTTCTTTCTCCCCCTGCAGGCATACCAGAGAGCCAGCAGAAATAATAAAGTAAGTACGGGCACTTCATAGACTGTCATCATATCCAGTCGCCCTGTCCTCCAATAATATATAATTATCTTTATACAGAAAAGTAAAAGAATCAATGTTATCTGCCTTTTCAAAAAAAAGAGGATCGCCCCACGATCTGTACGATGAACTGTGAGGCAATCCTGTCTTATGTAAGTTAGGTTTTCTTAAGTTTCATTTATGATACGTGATTATGCGTTTTCAATATCTGTAACAGCCGGGATATCATCGCTCATGGCGGTCTCTTTCAGGGAAGCCAACACACCGGCCATATTCTGGATCTCGGATGGAATGATGATCTTGGTAGCCTTGCCATCCGCCACAGTTGCAAATGCCTCCAGAGATTTCAGTTTGATAACTGCGTCATCTGCCTTGGCGTTCTTGATGGCGGTAAGACCGTCTGCGGTGGCCTGCTGCACCTTGAGGATGGCTTCTGCCTGACCTTCCGCCTCGCGGATCATGGCCTCCTTATGAGCCTCTGCCTTCAGGATAGCTGCTGCTTTTTCCGCTTCGGCTTCCAGGATCGTTGATTCCTTATGACCCTCTGCACGGAGAACTGCAGACTTCTTCTCACCCTCTGCACGGAGGATGGCTTCACGGCGTTCACGTTCTGCCTTCATCTGTTTCTCCATGGCATTCTGTATCTCCATGGGCGGGATGATATTCTTCAGCTCCACACGGTTCACCTTGATACCCCATGGGTCAGTAGCCACATCCAGCGTTGCTCTCATCTTGGTGTTGATGGTCTCGCGGGATGTCAAGGTTGCATCCAGTTCCAGATCACCGATGATATTACGAAGAGTGGTGGCCGTCAGATTCTCGATGGCCATGATAGGATTATCTACACCGTAAGCGTATAGCTTAGGATCCGTAATCTGATAATAAACTACTGTGTCAATCCGCATAGTAACGTTATCCTTGGTGATAACAGGCTGAGGTGCGAAATCCACAACCTGTTCTTTGAGCAGAACTCTCTTTGCCACCCGGTCGATGAAAGGCACCTTAAAGTGCAGGCCCACGGACCATGTCCCATTGTAGGCACCCAGTCTCTCGATGACATATGCATGAGCCTGCGGCACGATACGCACACAGGAAAGCGCTACATAGATCACGATGATAATCAGCAGAATGATCAAAACCGTACTTAATATTCTCATTTATATTCCTCCCATTCGTCTTTCTGATCTTTGAATTCAAACGGATAATTATTCCTGCTCAGCCGATATCTGCTCCGGCACCGACACGATACTCACGATCAGTTTCACACCCGAGACTTTCTCGACCTTCACGATGGAGTTAGCCGGTATACAGACATCTTCTTTCCAGCTCCTGGCGGACCAGACCTGCCCTTTCACTGTCACCTGCCCGCTTGCTCTTAAGTTATCGATAGTCTGTGTCACCAGACAGTTTTGACCGATCAGGCTGTCCACATTGGTCCGGATTGCCTTCTCATTGACATAGCGGGTTGCAATCGGCCTGGTAATCAAGAGCAATACCAAAGACACGACCACAAATATGGCGATCTGTACCGCAAGTGGGAACCGAAGAAACGCTCCTATGGCCGCAACCAGGGCACCACCTGCAAACCATATGGTAGTCAGACCCATGGTCAGGATCTCAAGACTGATAAAGAATGCCGCTGCGATAAGCCAATACATTGCTTCCAAAAACATCCCTCCTTACTAAAACCGTTCCATCATTCTATTTGGACGCATTCAGTATACCATAAAAAATGCCGGTGTAAACATAAAGTTAATTTCAAGATAATTTCGAATTTCTTAATTATTATACCTCTTATCAT
>CADBOX010000278.1 GCA_902796415.1 uncultured Lachnospiraceae bacterium | reverse complement strand
GGAAAAGGTCGTTTTCATGTAATATCTTGGTAACATTTTCTTGTGTTTTATGGAAAATAATTTATAATTAATTTAGGAATAGGAGAGTATGATCCATGAGAAAATATAATTACAGAACGACAGTTCATATTGACGATACAATCATTAATCTGGGATTCCGGGCGAAACTTCCGGGAGATTTTAAGGGGGAGAAGGTCAGAGTCCAGGCCATATTTAAGCAGCGGAGCCTGGAGCGCAGATTCCCCATGGAAGTTGAGATTGTTGAAGGGGAGACAGGACCTCAGATTAAAGCGGATGCCCTGGTAGAACTTCCCTATGTGTTTGCAAACCCGCCCAGACATAAGGTAAATGTGATCTATGCCGTATGGCTTGGGATGGAGGAAACCATTCTGAGTGATCAACCTTTCCCGATACAGAAAGATCTCTTTGAAAGATATGACCCCAAGAGGTCAAAAAGCTTTGGAAAATTCCTGCTGGGGACCATGGCACTTCCGTTTCTCATTCTGAAGAATTACAAAAACAACAAAAATAAAACGGCATCCTTCAAGGAAGCCAACGCCACGGTATATGATTACAGCGGCTATAACTACAGTCCAAGACAGAGAAATACGGACTATTTCTCCGGCAGATATGATCATTTTGTTAAGCAGATCGATGTGAAGGAGAACAATATTCTGTTCCTGTCCGAGAGACTGCCGGAGGAAGGTGGAAATCTCGCAAAGGTCATGGAATTATGCCGGCAGGATAAAGATATATTTGTATCGAAGTTTCTGGTCCCGAAGACAGTGAATCAGCTGTCCCGAAAAGAACTCAGAGAATGTGCCAGACTTTGTGCCAGAGCACGGGTGATTGTCCTGGAAGACTTTTATCCCCAATTACACAGCCTGTCCATTCGCCCCCAGACCAAGATTGTCCAGTTGTGGCACGCCTGTGGTGTCTTTAAGACTTTCGGCTACAGCCGGCTCGGGAAGCCAGGTGTTGCCCCCCAGAGTTCCATGAACCATCGGAATTACGATCTGGTGACGGTCAGTTCGGAATCGGTTCGGGGCATCTATGCGGAAGCTTTTGCCGTCACTGTCGGTAAGGTGAAAGCCTTGGGAGCACCACGGACGGATGTACTGTTCGATGCGGAGTATAAGGAAGCCAAGAGGAGAGAGCTATATCAGCGATATCCTCAACTGGAGGGACGTAAGGTAATCCTTTTTGCACCGACTTTCCGTGGGGATGGGAATAAGGATGCCTATTACCCGGAGGATGCTTTTGACATTAATCTGTTCATGAATGGTTTTGAGGAGGATGTCTGCTGTATTGTGAAGCATCATCCTTTCGTCCATCAGGATATCAAAGTGGATCAGAAATATGAAGACCGTGTTCTGGATCTCACAGGGAAGGATCACATCAATGACCTGATGCTGATCTCCGATCTGCTAATCACGGACTACAGTTCTTCTGTATTTGAGGCGGTTTTACTGGGTATACCCATGTTATTTTATGCTTTCGATAAAGAGGATTATATCCGCAGCAGAGACTTTTATTGTGATTATGACAGCTTTGCCCCGGGCTTTGTGGAAGAAGATTTCAGTAAGATGACAGAAACAGCCGGGAAGATCCTCAGGCATGAGACAGACAAAGCGGCGGATGACAAAATCACGGCAAAAAGAGTACAGTTTTTCCATGATTTTCTCTCTGCTCTGGATGGCAGGAGCACCGAGCGGATCGTGGCTTATATCAAGGGGGAGATGCTTACCAAACTTGTAAAAAGAAGATAGCTATGTTACTATTTATACCAGAATATTATATAACTTAACTTAATACAAAAGGAGACTTTAATATGAAAGGAATTATCCTGGCAGGTGGATCCGGAACGAGACTATATCCACTTACTAAAGTTACCAGCAAGCAACTGCTACCGGTGTATGATAAACCGATGATCTATTATCCCATGAGTGTTATGATGATGGCAGGCATCCGCGATGTCCTGTTGATTTCCACTCCCGAAGATACTCCGAGATTTGAAGCATTGTTAGGGGATGGCCACCAGTTTGGCATGAATTTAAGTTATGCAGTTCAGCCAAGTCCCGATGGTCTTGCCCAGGCTTTTATCATCGGGGAGGAATTTATCGGGAATGATTCAGTAGCCATGATTCTCGGTGACAATATCTTTAACGGTCATGGACTTAAGAAAAGACTGCGTGCAGCTGTAAGCCGTGCGGAAGAAGAAAATGGTGCCACCATCTTTGGATATTATGTGGATGATCCGGAGCGATTTGGTATCGTGGAATTCAAAGATGGCAAAGCTGTATCCATTGAGGAGAAACCGGAACATCCGAAGAGCAACTACTGTGTAACCGGCCTGTATTTCTATGATAACCGTGTGGTGGAATATGCAAAGAACCTGAAACCTTCTGCCCGGGGAGAATTAGAGATAACCGATCTGAATCGTATTTATCTGGAGAATGATGAATTACATGTGGAACTTCTGGGGAGAGGTTTTACCTGGCTGGATACAGGGACTCATGAGAGCCTTGTGGATGCCACAAACTTTGTAAAAACTTTTGAGCAGCATTCCCATCGTAAGATTGCCTGCCTTGAAGAACTGGGCTATATGAATGGGTGGATCGGAAGAGAGGAACTGATCAAAACCTATGAAACTATGAAGAAAAACCAATATGGGCAGTATCTGAAAGACGTGTTGGACGGAAAATATCTCGACTAAGTCCCGTTTGAGACAGAGGCAGATGCATGCTAATACAGATTAAAAGAAAGAGGATTACATTATTATGACTATTTTAGTGACTGGCGGCGCAGGATTTATCGGAGCGAATTTTGTGTATCTTGAGTTGAAGGAGCATCCGGAGGATCGTATCGTCTGTATAGACAAATTAACATATGCAGGGAATCTGGAAACTTTGGAAGAAGCCATGAAGTATCCTAATTTCCGTTTTGAGAAGATGGATATCTGTGACAGGGAAGCAGTGTTCCAATTATTTGAGGAAGAGAAACCAGATATCGTTGTGAATTTTGCGGCGGAAAGCCATGTGGACCGTTCCATCGAGGACCCGGGTATCTTTTTGCAGACGAATATCCTGGGTACGCAGGTACTGATGGATGCCAGCAGGAAATACGGGGTGAAGAGGTATCACCAAGTCTCCACAGATGAGGTGTACGGTGATCTCCCATTGGATCGTCCGGATCTTTTCTTTACAGAGGAGACCCCTCTCAAGACCAGCAGCCCCTACAGTTCCTCCAAGGCAGGAGCAGATCTTCTGGTCAATGCTTATCATCGTACTTTTGGTCTGCCTACAACCATATCCCGTTGTTCCAACAACTACGGACCTTATCAGTTCCCGGAGAAGCTGATCCCGTTGATGATCGCCAATGCTTTGGCGGACAAACCCCTTCCGGTATACGGAGAAGGTCTGAATGTCAGGGACTGGCTGTATGTGGAAGATCATTGTAAGGCCATCGATCTGATCATTCGTGACGGAAAGGTAGGAGAGGTCTACAATATCGGCGGGCATAACGAGATGAAGAACATCGATATCGTTAAGATCATCTGTAAGGCTCTTGATAAACCGGAATCTTTGATCACACATGTCACTGACCGGAAAGGGCATGACATGAGATATGCCATCGACCCGGCTAAGATCCACGGGGAACTTGGATGGCTGCCTGAAACCATGTTCAAAGACGGGATTCAGAAAACGATTCAATGGTATCTCGATCATAAAGAATGGTGGGAACGTATTATCTCTGGTGAATACCAGAATTATTTTGAAAAAATGTACGGAGACCGCCTTAAAGATGCCGAATAATAAAAACGGAATAAAAGGCTGCCCGTCTTATTAAAGATGGTCATAAATTCTATGATTATAATTGACTCTGGATGTGGTTATGGTATACTTAAACTATACTTTTAGTTGGGGGACATGAGAATAGGGGGAGCAGGTTTATGCAGAGTACAGGAATAGTGAGAAAACTGGATTCCTTAGGGAGAATTACCTTACCCATGGAGTTGCGTAAGAGCTTTGAGATCGGGGAGAGAGAACCTCTGGAGATCTTCACAGAGGGAGATATGATCATTATAAAGAAGTATAATCCCAGTGATGTTTTCACAGGTTCATGTGACGACCTTGTTGAGTATAAGGGAAAAAAGGTTTCGAAAGATTCCATCCGTGAACTTGCCAGGATCGCCGGATTCGAGATTAAATGATAGACAAATCATAGAAGAAAGAGCATGATGGAAGGAGAGATCAGAGTTGATCTCTTCTTCCTGTTTCTTTGTGAAGGATTTGATTGAAAAGAGGATGTAGTTGATGAATATATCAGTTTATTATTCCAGTATTACCGGAAACACCAGAAAGCTGGCTGCCTATGTGTCTGAAGAGTTAAGACTGGCAGGGTATGATGTAGAGTTGCTGGAGTCTTTGGATGCGGTCAAAAAAAGAAATATATGTGAACAGGAACCGGATGTCACCATCCTGGCATTCTGGTGCCGACGCTCCGGCCTGGATGATCTCAGTGCAGAGCTGCTCTCCCGTTGGACCGGGAGAAAAATCATTGGAATCGGCACCATCGGAGGCAATGTGAAAGGGTCCTACGGAGAACGGGTAAGAGAAAATGTGATAAAAGAAATCGAACAAGAAAATGCCTGTCTCGGAGTAGGCATCTGTCAGGGATCCGTGGATCTGAAACGGATCGAGAGGAGAAGACATCTCCCGAAAGAGAGCAAACATTACGTCTCCCCGGAAAAATACCGGAGAGTCCTGAGAACCCAGGGACATCCGGATCAGGAAGATCTGGATAGTATGGTTTCCTTTGCCCTCAAGATTCTACGGGATTTACATACTTGCTAAAAACAGGTATACTGTAGATGAGTTCTCAAGCTTATGAGAAGACGAACACATGAAGAAAGGAAAGATATCATGTTTGAGAAGATAGAGAGAAAGCTGGTAAATGGTCTGATTTTTCTTGACCTGTTCAAGATGAAGACCAAGATTCCCAAAGACTTTACCCATGTCATGAAGATTCAGGACAAACGGGTCAGGAAACTGGTGAAAAAAGCATACAAAGTTCCCTTCTACAGAGAGAGATTTGATAAGGCTGGGGTAAAACCTTCCGATATCAGAACCGGAGATGATCTGTCCAAGCTGCCTCTTCTCACCAAGGATGAGCTTCGTGCCTGGATGAATGAGGAGGCAAAGGATCCGAAATATGAATACTGGTACCACGATACCACCAGCGGGTCATCCGGAGTTCCCCTGATGCTCCTGGTGTCTCCCAAAGAGAAGGCATACAATATGGCCAACTGGTTCCGTGTTATGATGGTTGCCGGGTATAACCCTTTTATCGGTAAGACCATGAGCCGTAAAAGTGCCCATAGCATCTCCGGTGGGAAAGATACTTTTCTTCAGAGATTCGGAATCCTCCGCCGCGGTTTTGTAGATCAGTATGCTCCGGAACCTGAGATCGTGAAGCAGATCAATGCTTACAGGCCTGACTTCCTCTACATGAATAAGAGCGAGTTCATGCGAATCTGCCTCTACTGTAAGCAAAATAATGTAAAGTTGAAAAAACCGAAATTCTACTGCCCCACCGGGGAGAAGATTGACGATACCGCCAGAAAACTCTTCCGTGAGATTCTGGGCCCCGGCATCATCGATTCCTACGGGACTGCCGAGACCGGAGCCGCCATGGTCCGCCTTTTCAACAGCCAGGAGTATGTGGTCCACAATGACTCCTTCGTGGTGAATATCTATGATGAGAACAATCAGCCCGCCGCCGAAGGAAATATCGTGGTGACCCCGCTCTATAAGACGGATCTTCCTCTGATCAATTATGCCATTGGTGACAGGGGTACTTGTGAAATCCGGGATGGGGTGCGATTCGTCACCAGCGTCCAGGGCAGGATGAATGATTTCTTCCGCTATGAGACAGGGGAAGTTACCACATTTTTTGAGATTGCTCCCATCATCGCCCACTGTGAAGACATCTTCCAGATTCGTTTCATTCAGAAATCCTATGACAAGATTCACATTCAGTGTGTCCAGAATAAGGAGATTTCCAAACTGACGGAAAAAGAAGTGGAAGAGATGCTGACGGAGAAGCTGAATGCCAAATTCAAACATCCCTTTGAGATTGAGTACGAGTGGATGGATTCCATTCCTCCGGATAAAAACGGAAAGCTGAGGATGATCGTATGCGAGGTGAAATAGACAAGATACCGGATT
>CADBOX010000277.1 GCA_902796415.1 uncultured Lachnospiraceae bacterium | reverse complement strand
TCGTCACTGTGAGAACTCCGGATTCATAATGCTTCGAGTACCGTTTGTCTACTGCTTCGTTCCCACTTTCCACAGCAACTGTAACATCATTAATAGTGTTTTTCTGTACCCCTGCATTTGTAATAACTGAAGCAGGATCAAATACAACCTTTTCGATAATGTGATTATCCCGCAGGCCTTTGACATCATATTGGTGTAATGAATGCGGTTCACCATCGTACATAAAAGTTTGTGATTCTGCCATTATATATAGATCCGTTTTTCTACTCCAAATACCAATTATTGTAATGAAAAGAGCACTAACTGCGGCAAAAACCAGAATCCATTTCCAAGGCACAGGCGGAGGATCGTCTTTTGGGGAGATCACGGGATCCACCAGCTGTTTAAGAGCCGACAGCATTTCCTCTGCATTTTGAAATCGTTCCAGTGGGTCAAAGGCGCAGGCCTTCATAATAATTGTATTCAGCTCATCTTCTCCATGTTCCGGCGGTATAAGAACCTCTCCATGAAATCTCCGGTATCGAGCTTCTTCCTCCTCTGCAGCCGTGGGGTCTTTCGGCGGAAGCGACAGAAAGGGAAGCCTCTTCTCATTTAGAAGCCAATATAATACGAGACCCAAAGAATACAAGTCCGAGCGGTGATCATACATCTGATTGTTGTGTACTTCCGGCGCCATAAATTCTTCTACATCCGGATTTGGCTGGCTCATATTATACTGGAATTGTTTCCCGATGCCAAAATCTCCAAGCTTATAAATTCCGTCATTTGTCACAAATATGCTTTCGGGTTTTATATTTCGGTGCAGAATATTCCGATCTTCACAGCAAGCCAACGCATTGCAAATGTGTATTCCCAACCGAATCACGTCTTTATAACCGACGGAATCTTTCAGTTTTTTTCCCAGCGGCGTCAGCAATTCCTCCTTAATCAGAATATCCCAACCAATCTCATCAGGATGCTGCTTACTTGCCACTGCATCGTGAAAAACAATGTTTGAGCATTCTTTCATTTCCGTCAGAAGGAAATATTCATGCTCAAGTTCCTGTGCTTCATTGCGGTAGTGAGCAGCAATAGTTTCTTTGTCTAATCTATTGTAAAGTTCTTCAATATCATTTTCATTTTGGGGAATAGAGATTCTCCTCAATGCAGCATCCTCGGTCTTTTCGCCCTCATCTCTCTGAATTAAATATACAGAACTGAAGCTGTTCTTCCCAATCTCTCTCACAGTCTTCCATCCATCCCAAACAGGCCAACCAGACGAATTTCTTTTCCATTCTGTCATATTATTACTCTCCAGCTTTACTACTTTCTTCCTTCCGAACCCTGAAAATAACTTGCTAAACTACACGGCAAATAATAATTGTAATATTGTCTTTCCCGCCTGTTGCCAGCGCAGTATCCATCAGACGTTTTACATTTTCCTCTGTCGTACTTGTCTCATCTAAAAGATTCGAAATCTCTTTATTGGAAAGCATATCTGTCAACCCATCGCTGCATATCAGGTAACAGTCACCATGCAACAGCTCTTTTTGTACGAAGCATGGCATAATCAATATCTCTTCTGGATCCACCCCTAAATATTGGGTCAGCGGACCTTTCTTTCCCTGTCGAAAAGCTGGTACAACATGATCTTCAGTAAGCTGTGTTAATTTCTCCTTGTGCAGGAGATATATACGACTATCACCTACACTGCAGATGAATGCCTTCTTTCTTGAAAAGCATAGTGCTGCCATGGTGGAACCCATGCGTTCAGTGCATAATTCTTTCTGTTTCTCAACCACAGCATGATTTGCCTGTTTGCAAAGCTTGACGAGATATTGCTCTGGCGAGAGCAAACAATATAGTCTTTTGCTTGACATTTCTTTTACTGCCTTTGACGCTGAAAGAGAAGCATATTCACCAAACACTTCCCCTCCAATTCCATCAAAAATTGCAAAACAAAGCCCTCTTCGTGCAGGTGCTGTCATGTGAATCGTTTTATTTAATCCGTCATTATTCAGTTCCAGATATTGTCCATTGAAGAAAAAATTGTCTTCGTTCTTCTTTCTAACTATCCCAGGGCTGCAAAGGCAAGCCGCATCAATTTTGAAGCCCATCCGCATTCTCCATATTATTATGATCATTTTATCATACCATATTACAGTTGAAATGGAAAGCTAGTTTTTCTGTAAAGAAGTAACAACTTTTTATCTGGATTTATGTTAATGTTGCCCTTTTATCCGAATGTTGGTATAATTTTAGTGTTTTCTTCTGATACTCTGCACAAAATAGAGATGAATCAGAATTTGTTTATCATTCGCCATATTATTTCTGACATACAAGATAATATCGCTGGTAAACTATCATTTTTCAAAATCCTAACAGACAAATAATGGACGAAGGGGATTAGCACATGAGAAGCATCGATCGATTTCGCGGCTGTCTGCTCGCCGGGGCGGCCGGAGACGCTTTGGGATATAGAGTTGAATTTCTGTCGGAAGCAGGGATCTTTGATCGCTTTGGTAAAAGCGGAATTACAGAATTTTCCCTGCGGAACAGTATTGCGGAAATATCGGATGACACACAAATGACTCTATTTACCGCCACGGGTCTCCTGCTGGGAAAAACAAGAGGCATGACTCGCTGTATTATGGGGAACTACGAAGGGTATATCCGTGAGAGCTATTATGACTGGTATCGGACACAGACGGAAAGCTATCCTCTCTTGGGCGACAACCATCACTCATGGCTGGTCAATGTGCCGCAGCTTTTCAGTCGACGTGCACCCGGGAACACATGCATGACCGCTTTGCGGGGCAAGGAGCGTGGTTCTACCGAAAACAGAATCAATCACAGCAAGGGCTGCGGCGGTGTGATGAGAGTTGCCCCGATTGGCCTGTATTTCTGTGATGATAAATTCTACACAATAGAGGAATCTGATAGGACCGGGGCAGAAGCCGCAGCGATTACCCATGGCCACGATCTCGGCTGGATACCGGCAGCCGCCCTTGTTCACATCATCAGGAGACTTGCAGAAAACGAAGACGAATCTATCCTGTCTGCCGTACAGGACGCAATGAAAACCATTTCCGCCCTATATCCGGACTCGGAATATCTTGAGGATTTTCTTGTTCTTCTGCAAAAAGCCATCGATTTATCTCAGGAAGACTGCAATGATCTGGATGCCATTCACCTGCTTGGTGAAGGGTGGGTGGCCGAGGAAACGCTCGCTATTGCCGTCTACTGTGCCCTCAAATATCCCAATGACATCGAGAAGGCATTGATTGCCTCCGTAAATCATGGGGGCGACAGCGATTCCACAGGCGCCGTAACCGGGAACATTCTGGGGGCAGCATTGGGAATGGCAGCGATTCCAGAGAAGTTTCTGGAACATCTGGAGTTAAAAGACATCATTCTGGAAATAGCAGATGATCTCTACAACGATTGTAAAATGACAGCATATAGTGATTATCGCGATCCGATCTGGATTTCAAAATACATTGAGATGAACTACAGCCCTGCCGGGATTCCTCCGTTGGATGGAGTCGGCTACGTGATAGTGAACTCTGCACTGGAAAGTTTAGAGGAACTGAATGACCACTTGGAAAATCTATCCGCTGCTCTTGCGAACTGGAACTCAAACTGTTTTACCGCCATTGAAATAATCGACTATCCCGCAGCTTCGGATATTGGCAATCGAATCACTGACCTAGTTCAACTGGAATCCAGCATTAAGGACGCTCTGGAATGGATGGAAGAATTAAGCGGCCGGAGCTGGGATTATACCCGGGAAACATGGGAAAATTTCGGAGGATACCATCCTCCTTATAAGATCAGCGTATATGATAATATGCTGAGATTTATCATAGAAACTCTTCGGAAGTTGAAGGCAACTGTATATGAATCTAAAGACGGTGGACACAAGCACGAAGATTTATGGCGAGAAAAAGGATATGTGTTAGGCACGGTCACGCACTATATTCAGTTTCAAGGGCCGGATCAATATTGGGCCGCGCTGTATATTTGCTGGAGTGATTAGGTAGGAATAAATAAGCGGAGGCATCTGAGGATGCCTCCGTGCGATTTTCTATATGGAGATTTACAATCACTCGAGCCGGAAAGTCACCAAACGATATCTCGGGATTATGCAGGATGAAATTGACAGGGCGTATTTGACAGTTTCATTGTTATAGTCCGCTACGACGGGGCAGGAGAACGGATTGCCACGACCAGTTTGCGAACTGGTCT
>CADBOX010000276.1 GCA_902796415.1 uncultured Lachnospiraceae bacterium | reverse complement strand
ACGCTTCAAAATGCGGAAACTAGAATCTTAGAAATTAAATCGCCGCAGCTTTGCGGTCGGATAGAATCTTAAATCGCGGGACTACAGAAAAAGGACCAGATCACCCTGGAACAGGAGAAGACCGGTGTACCCCTTGTTCTGCCATTGCTGGAAGATGTCGGAAACTCCATCATGGATTACATATTAAATGAGCGTCCGAAGGCCGCGGCTGGATATCCATATGTTTTTGTGAGGAGACAGGCTCCATTTAAGAAACTTGAGTCGATGTATGCAGTCTGTTCGAGTCTGTTTGAACAGGCTGAAGTAAAAACAGAGAACCGTGAGAGCCAGGGAACCCATGTATGCCGCCATACATTAACACATAAGTTGTTATTAAAAAAGGTTCCGCATCAGGTCATAACAAATACACTTGGTCATGTTTCCAAAGAATCTGACAAGCCCTACCTGTCAATGGAAGAACAGATGCTCCGGGAGTGTCCCCTCAGCTTTATTATGATCGGACAGAAGTACTGGGAAGAAGGTGAACAGCATGGCTGATCCTGTATTCCGCAGTAAACTCGGTAACGACCTGGATGCTTTTATCATACAGAAACGCGCTGCCGGCCATCCCTATGTTACTTCAGCGCGGGTGCTGGGATATTTTGATGACATGATCATCGAGAAATGCCCTGAAAGCAGTGTCCTTTCGAAGGAGATCTGTAACGCATGGATTAAAGAATGCTCAAAACTCCATCAGAACACTTTGCTGAGGAGGGTAACCCCTGTAAGGCAGTTCGGGAAATATCTCGCCGGGAAAGGAAGCCCCGCATACATTATCCCCGGGGGTATTCCGCATAAACAGATCCACTATGATGCACATATCTTTACAGAAGCAGAATTAAAAGCATTCTTTGCCTCCATAGATCAGTGCAGGAAATCACCGTATGCGCCATATCGGTGTTATGTAATACCGGTAATCTTCCGGCTGCTTTTCACTTGCGGCCTCAGGTCTTCAGAGGCAAGGCTGCTGAGTGTTGATGACGTAGATCTTGCAACTGGAAAGATCTTCATCAGGAAATCCAAAGGCTGGGAAGCCCGTATCATTTATGTCAGTATTGACATGCAGGATCTTCTTTGCCGGTATGATTCCATCATCCGCCAGCATCTGCCGTGCCGGGAGGCATTCTTCCCTAACGGGAAGGGGAATTATTACAGCAAATCCACGCTTGATGTCTGGTTTCATGAGTTCTGGGACGGGCTTCCGGAAGCAAAGATCACAAAAGGCAACAAACCGAGGGTCCATGATTTCCGCCACTCCTACTGTGTGTACAGGCTGAACCAGTGGGTGAGTGAGAAAGCGGATCTGAATGCGCTTTATCCTTACCTGAGCGAATTCGTCGGGCATTCCAACTTTGCGGATACGGATTATTATCTTACATTAGCAGAACCTTTTTATCCCGATCTGGAGGCACGCATGCGGGAGGTAAATATAGCCATACTTCCGGAGGTGCCGCATGAAGAATAGAAAATCAGAACTATACTTTTATGAACTGCTCCGGGACTTCCTGTATAAATATCTGGCCATCCAGCGGAAGTTTTCCCCGGCAACCGTGAAAAACTATACGGATTCACTGGATCAATACCGGATATACCTGAAGGAACAGAAAGGAATCCCGTTTGATAAAGTTGGTTTCCATTGCTTCCGGAAGGATCATGTTTACGATTTCTGTACCTGGCTTCGTGATGACCAATCAAAAGCCATCAGCACTGTAAACCTCCGTCTTGCAGCAATCAAATCATTCCTTCGTTATTGCAGCTAGGAAGAAGTGGCCTTATCGGAACTGTATCTTAAGGCCAAGTCAATTCACCGGTTCAAGGGCAAGACTGACCCCAAGCTGGAATACCTGAACCAGGTGCAGCTTGAAACAGTTTTTGCTGTTCCGGACATTACAACCAGAAACGGAAGACGAAACCAGTATTTTATGATTCATGCTTACGAAACAGGCGGCAGGGTCGAAGAACTTGTCACAATGACATTAGGTGACATCATCCGCAATGGTGATCATGTCCAGATCCGGCTTCATGGAAAAGGTGATAAAACCAGATATAATCCCCTGCCTTCAGAAGTGATTCCTCACCTTGATGCATATCTTGCGGAATTCCATCCGGAGGGTGGTAATGATGATTATCTGTTTTATACTGTTCACAATGGGCGTCATACAAAAATGACTCCACGGGCAGTAAATTCTTTTCTTGCCGCTTATGCAAAGAAGCTGCATGAAACAGATCCTTCATTTCCGGAAACCCTGCACTGCCATGTGTTCCGTCACAGCATAGGCATGGCAATGTATAAAGCTGGGATACCACTTTCATATATCAAAGACTTTCTCGGGCATTCCTCTCTGGATTCGACCGCTATCTATGCACATGCTGACACTGAAGCAATGGAAAACGCGCTTCGTTCTGTCGACCAGGAAGCCCTGCCTAAGAAAGACAACAAGGGCAATACATTATCCTTTCCTGAAAAAAATGGAAAGGCAAGGAAGAATACCTTCTCCATTTCTGCGGTCTTGCCTGAGAAGTTATCGGAAATCTCCATGATTACTTAGCCTGATTCATCCAGTAAATATTGGTTTCGGGCTGAGTAATTTCCGATAACACTTTTTTGCCGATAATCATTTTTATCGGAAATTGCTGATAACCGGGACAAAGGGAGCGTAGAATCAGGGGTAGGCTGGCTGGAAACCTGGCTGCTTGGCTGGCTGGAGGATAAAGTCTATTTTTCTTT
>CADBOX010000275.1 GCA_902796415.1 uncultured Lachnospiraceae bacterium | reverse complement strand
TGTCTTAAACCGTATCAAATCCAAGATTCAGAACGAAGGGATCGAATACCCGATTCTCACCATCAGTCAATTGATTGATGAGGAGAATGGAGTGTCGGATTATGAGATCTCTTCGGTATTTGTCGACCCCAAAAAAGTGGGGAATCTGAATCTGGTGAAAGAACATTCTGTGGTGATTGGTCTGACATCCTTCCATCGTGCTGTGGTCCTTGAAAAACAACATGTAGGTAAGATTATCACATCGAACTTCGTATCGATCGAATTCCGTGACGGTATCATGGATCCCTACTATTTTGCCTGGTATTTTAATGAGCATCCCGAGATTGAGAAACAGAGGCTTATCGCTATCCAGGGTAATTCCTCGGTGAAGGTTCTCTCCATCCATATGATTCGTAGACTTTCCATCGTCTGCCCGGATCTGTCCACTCAGATGGCCATCGGTAAGCTCTATTATTACCAGAATCGGAAGCAGCTTCTGCTCATGGAGAAGCTGAGACTGGAGAAAGCGGTTCGCAGTGAGGAGATCATGCAGCGTCTGAAGATGCTGGAAGATGATTAGGGGACGAAAATGGATGAGAAGCAACGAAAATATCAATTTATGTCGGTTTTAAGCGAGAGTCATCCGGGATTGACCTTTGAAGAGTACAGGGACAGCTGCATCTTTCTTTTGTTTTACCATTATCTGTGTCTGAGGTTTGATGGGGAGATGGAGGAGAATTATAAGCTTCATATGATGGTCCGTATGGCTGTCCGCGGAAAGCTTCAGATGGATTCTTTTCTGCGTTTTATCGAGAAGGCTTCCGCTTATCTATACGCTCTGTGCCCGGAATTTAACTTGACGGAATTCTCTTTCTACAAGAGTCTTCTGGAGGTGGAGACCCAGGAGAAACAGAAGAGCTATGCCCGGTTCATCCGTAAGCTGATCAAAAAGATGGAGACATGGGGAGTTGAGGAAGACCTTTTTGAATTCTATCCCGCGTGTTTTGAGGCTTTGATGATTGAGTTCTCCAATATGAAGAAAGAAACCGGAATACCGGAGAATATACTGGCTCTCTATGATATGTTCTCAGAGAGAGACCATGCCAGGAAATCCCGGAAAGTATTTCAGCCGGAATTCCGATATGGTTCATTGCTCAGACGTCTTCTGTCGGATTGTCAGGAACCCTATTATTGTGGTTATGAGATTAGTGAGGATTATATAGAACTGATGAGGATTCTATGTTATCTCCATGGAATCTCACCGGATAATTATTATTTTTCCAACCCTAAGGAATGGATTCACCAGAGACGTTTTCTGGGACAGATGGACACAGTATGTGTCTACAAACCGGAGGGTGTGGAGGCCGGTACCTTCTTGTCTGCCGGAGAAGAGAATGCATCCGTAAAGAGTCTGCTTCAGACGAAAACCAAAGGAGAACTTCCTTTCCTTCTTTCTGCCTTTCCTCTGTTACAGGAGGACGGAGATGTGATCGCTATCATGCCCAGTTCTCTTCTGTACCGCGAGGGACGGGAGAACCAGATCCGCAGATATCTGGTGGATGATCTTAATTGTCTGGATACGGTAATCTTACTGCCGGATTCCATCTTTCCTTCCATCGGACAACAAGAGGTCTTCCTGTATCTGAAGAAGAACCGGGATCATGATGAAGTTATGTTTTTCGACTGTTCTTCTCTGGAAAGTTTTGATGAGAATACTCTAAAGGAAATCCGCAAGTCCTGGAAGGGACGGAAGAGTGTCAGCGGTTTTTGCAGATGCGCGGACCGGGAGGAGATATCAAAGAATGATTATAACCTGAATCTACCCCGGTACATTAAGAAGCCCATGGGTATCGAGATTATCGATATCGATACCAAGAGAAAGCGGATTGAAGAGATTGGCAGGGAGCTTAAGGAGATCAACGAGAGGATCGAGATGTATCGCCGGGATCTGGAACTGGATGCCATGATCTGATGACATTCCGGCAGAATACAATTGAAAATGATAATAAAGGAAAAACCATGAACACAGAGATGAGTATGATTGCATCCCTGTGTTCATTTTGATGTAAAAAAGTGTGTTATTTTTATAAAAAACATAGTCTTTTCATTTGGTAAATTCTGTGATATGATTATGATTGATTAAAGTGGAGAAATATGCTTCTATACGGACAGAGAGATTGACTTGTTTAGAATATAGTATATATAGAGCATATTCACGTGAGAGAGGAAGATTGGATGTCAAATCAGAATAAAACAAGCAGAAGAAAGAAGACCGGTAATTCCTCCCGGAAAACCTCCGGTTCCGGGACCAGGAGGAAGAGCGGAAATACCAGAAATACAAATAAAACCGTAAGCCGATCCTCAACCACACGGAGCAGGGGGACACAGGCCCCGGCCGAAAAACAGGGAATCGACATGGGGATGGAGATTCAGCTGATTGTATCCTTCGGACTTATGGTTTTACTGATGCTCAGCAATTTCGGACTTGGAGGAACTGCCGGCAGGTTGATCAGCTCATTTTTCTTTGGCTTGTTCGGCTGTGTTCAGTATGTGATGCCTGCCCTGCTTTTCTTTGGGATTACATTGCTTGTGGCAAACGACTACAGCTCTTTTGCCATGAAGAAATTATTTGCTGCATTTCTGATGCTGATGATGATCTCTGCTTATGTACAGCTTTTCTTCCACAGGAATGATATCAATCTGTATGATTTGTTTAGCATTGCCCTGCAGGACCACACCACAGGTGGCCTCATCGGAGGAGGGTTTGCCCTTGTATTGAAGAAATGGTTCAGTCTGCCAGGTGCCACTGTGATCATTTCATGTATCTTCATCCTATCTGTCATTATGCTGACCCAGAAATCCATGGCGGAATTCTTCCGGAAAGCCACGGCGTCTTTACGCCTGTTCTTTGGTGACCGCAAATCTTTCTGGGAAGCCCACAGACAAAAAGAGCTGGAGAGACGTAAGTCTGCCCAGGATAAGGTGCGTGAGAAGCAGTGTGAAGATAAAGTAAAGGAACTGGAAGAGAAGAGGATGGAATCTCAGCGGAAGGCGGAGGAGAACCAGTCCCTCTCTCAGGGAGAGACAGAACCGGAATTCCGTGTACCAACTTTCCATCCTTCGGATGAGGTGAAGAGAAAAGATGATGTGAAAGAGCTTCACCCTGAGATTTATCCATTTACCCAGGAAGACGGTAAAACAGCTCCATTTGAACAGGAGTTGGACTTTACGGCATTTTCTTTCAGTACTGATAAATCTCCGGAGGACTTTGCCAGAGAAATCCGGGAGAAAACCCTGACCAGGGAGGAGATGGAGATGAGGATCAAGAATGCACAGTCCATCTACTCCAAAGGAGTGCGGGAAATTGAGGCAGAACCTGAGGAAGAGGTAGTGATCAGTCTGGATGCCATCTCGGAGGAGCCGGTCTCTTCAGATGATGTTCCCAGGACCTTCCCCGAAGAGAAAGAAGCAGAGGATTCTTTTGAGGATGTTACCATTGCCGGGGCAGGAACTATGAATTCTGAACAGGAGATCCAGATTCATAAAGAGGAATCTGAAAAAGAACCTGCGAAAAGAAAAGCATATACCAAAAAGAAAGCGGAGGGAAAAGACTATGTATTCCCGCCTGTCAGACTTCTGACCAAAGGAGAGAAAACAAGCGGTGGAGAGAATGACGAGTTCCTGAAAGCCACCGCAAGGAAACTGCAGGAGACTTTATATAGTTTCGGTGTCAATGTAAGAATTACGGATATCAGCCACGGCCCTACGGTAACCCGTTATGAGATGGTACCTGAACAGGGTACCAAGGTCAGCAAGATTGTTTCCCTGACGGATGACATCAAGTTGAATCTGGCTGCCGAGGATATCCGAATCGAAGCTCCGATTCCAGGAAAATCAGCTATCGGCATCGAAGTGCCTAATAAACATGTCCACACAGTACATTTCAGAGATCTGATCGAGAGTTCCAAATTCCATAATTTCCGGTCCAGACTGGCCTTTGCAGTGGGCAAGGACATCGGAGGACAAATCGTCATTACTGATATTGACAAAATGCCCCATCTGCTGATCGCCGGAGCGACCGGCTCCGGAAAATCGGTATGTATCAACACGCTCATCATGAGTCTTCTTTACAAGGCGAGACCGGATGAGGTAAAACTGATCCTGATCGACCCCAAGATGGTGGAGTTAAGTGTTTATAACGGGATTCCTCATCTTCTGATTCCTGTGGTCACGGATCCCAAGAAAGCCTCCGGAGCCCTGAATTGGGCAGTGGCTGAGATGACGGATCGCTACAAAAAATTCACCGAGAATGGTGTGAGGAATATCCAGGGATATAATGAGAAGGTAAAACAGGTACTGGCAACGGAAGGTGTGGATGAAGATAAATTAAAACCGATGCCGAGAATTGTCGTGGTCATCGATGAGCTTGCCGACCTTATGATGGTAGCCTCCGGAGAGGTGGAAGAAGCTATCGTACGTCTGTCGCAGCTTGCCAGAGCAGCAGGAATTCATCTGGTGATAGCTACTCAGAGACCTTCCGTCAATGTCATCACCGGTCTGATCAAGGCAAATATACCTTCCCGAATCGCTTTTGAGGTATCCTCCGGTGTGGACAGCCGAACCATCATCGACATGAATGGAGCGGAGAAATTGTTAGGCAAAGGTGATATGCTCTTCTATCCGGCCGGGATATCGAAACCAAACCGGGTGCAGGGAGCATTCGTCTCTGACGATGAAGTTGCTGCTGTGGTGGAATTCCTGAAGGAGAACGAGGACCTCGTCGTCTACGATGAGGAAGTTTCGGAATCCATCGTATCTACCATGACCGGTTCCAAAGGAACTGTGGAAAGGGATGAATACTTTGCCGATGCCGCCAGATTCCTCATGGAGAAAGATAAAGCCAGCATTGGCATGCTCCAGAGGATGTACAAGATAGGATTTAACCGGGCAGCCAGGATCATGGATCAGCTGGCAGAAGCCGGCATCGTGGGTCCGGACGAGGGAACCAAACCCAGGAAGATCCTCATGGGACCTGAACAACTGGAACAATATTTGGAAGAGTATCTTTGAAAATACTTTACGAACCTATTAATTTGCGTTATCATAAAATCAGCTGGCCGGGGTCACGGAGCCCCGGCCTTGCCTTTTTCATATAAAATATATTGTATATATTTAGAATGTTTCATACTGATAATAAGTGTGAAGGAGATGAGGACACTATGGCTTATATCATTGATGGAAAGAAGATATCTTCTGAGATCAAAGATGAACTGAAAACGACAGTAGGTCAATGGAAGGAAGAAGGAAGATCGGTCTGCCTTGCCGTGATACAGGTAGGTGATGACCCTGCTTCCAGTGTGTATGTGGGTAACAAGAAGAAGGCCTGTGCTTATATCGGCATAGATTCCCGGTCTTATGAACTGCCGGAGGAGACCAGCCAGGAAGAATTGCTTGAGCTTATCCGGAAGCTGAATCAGGACGATACGGTTGACGGTATCCTGGTACAGCTCCCTATTCCGGACCACATGAATGAGAAGGAAGTGATCCATGCTATCTCCCCGGAGAAGGATGTGGACGGATTCCATCCCCAGAGTGTCGGCGCTCTTTCCATAGGGGAAGAGGGATTTGTATCCTGTACTCCCGCAGGGATCATTCAGTTGCTGAAACGTTCCGGGATTGAGATTGAAGGGAAGGAATGTGTTGTGGTAGGCCGCAGCAATATCGTTGGGAAACCCATGGCCATGCTCCTCCTTCGGGAAAATGGAACCGTGACCGTGTGCCATTCCAGAACCCGGAATCTCCCGGAAGTCTGCAGGCGTGCGGATATTCTGGTGGCAGCCATCGGAAAGCCGCGTTTCTTTGATGACACTTATGTGAAAGACGGAGCAGTGGTCATCGATGTGGGAATTCATCGGGGGGCCGATAAGAAATTATGCGGGGATGTGGACTTTGATAAAGTGGTGGGTAAAGTATCTGCCATCACTCCGGTGCCTGGAGGTGTGGGTCCCATGACCATAGCTATGCTGATGCACAATTGTGTGGAAGCAGCAAAAAGGAAAAGATAATCATGAGAAATGTACGTTTTATCTCTCTTGGCTGTGATAAAAACCTGGTGGACAGTGAGAAGATGCTCGGTCTGCTAAGGGACGGAGGCTATCAGATCTGTGAAGATGAGTCCGTGGCCGATGCCATCGTGATCAATACCTGTTGTTTTATACATGATGCCAAGGAAGAGAGCATCGAGACGATCCTGGAAGTTTCCAGATGGAAGGAAGAGGGACGCCTGAAATTCATCCTGGTGACGGGCTGTCTCGCCCAGAGATATGCGGATGAGATGGAAGAAGCCCTCCCGGAAGTAGATGCGGTGATCGGAGTCTCAGGCTATGATCGGATTGTCCAGGTTCTCGATGAATTATTTGCCGGTGATGATCGGAAAGAAAGCCTTGTGACCTGCCTCCCGGATGTGGACAGAATACCACCCTCCCTGCCGGATAAGCGTCTTGTCACCACAGGGAATTATACGGCTTATCTGAAGATTGCCGAAGGTTGTAACAAGTTTTGTACTTATTGTATTATCCCTTATATCAGGGGCCGCTATCGCAGTGTCCCCATGGAAGATCTGCTGGAAGAGGCAAAAAATCTGGCGGCTCTCGGTGTCCGGGAACTGCTAATCGTTGCTCAGGAAACCACGGTATACGGGATGGATCTTTACGGGAGAAAGGCTTTACCTGATCTCCTGAAAAAACTCTGTTCCATCGAAGAACTGCAATGGATCCGAATTCTGTACTGTTATCCGGAGGAGATCACGGAGGAACTGATTCAGATCATGAAAGAGGAACCCAAGATCTGCCATTATCTGGATATCCCGATTCAGCACAGTGAGGACCGGATCCTGAAGATGATGGGACGTAAGACCACCAGGGAAGAATTGACCGGGCTGATCGGACATCTCAGGGAGGAGATTCCGGATATCACCTTGCGGACAACTCTGATAACAGGCTTCCCCGGGGAGACGGAAGAAGAATTCAACAGGATGTATGATTTTGTTGATCAGATGGAATTTGACCGGCTGGGTGTCTTCCCTTATTCACCGGAAGAAGGTACCAAGGCAGCTCTTATGCCTGACCAGGTGGAAGATTCAGTAAAAGAAGAACGAAGGGATAAGATCATGATGCTTCAGCAGGAGATCAGCGCTGACCATCTTGCATCTCTGATTGGGACAGAGATGGATGTGATGATCGAGGGATATCTGTATGAAGAAGATATCTACATAGGAAGAACCTACATGGATGCACCGAAAGTGGATGGAAATGTATTTGTCCGCGCCGAGGAAGAACTCATCTCGGGGGACATCATTCCGGTAAGGATCACCGGAGCCAACGAATATGATATGATGGGAGATGTTATTTATGCCGATGAATTTGCCGAATAAGTTAACGATACTAAGGATTGTTCTCATACCGTTTTTTGTATTTTTTATGCTGACGGATTTTGTTCCCTACTCAAAATGGATTGCTCTCGCCCTCTTTATCATCGCCAGTCTCACAGACCTGGCAGATGGTAAGATAGCCAGAAAATACAATCTTGTCACCAATTTCGGGAAATTTATGGATCCCCTGGCGGATAAGCTTCTGGTTACATCTGCTTTTATCTGTCTGGTTGCGATTCACAGGATTCCGACCTGGATTGTTATCATCATAATTGCAAGGGAGTTCGTAATTACCGGATTCCGTACCCTGGCAGTGGAAAACGGTATCGTGATCGCAGCCAGTTACTGGGGAAAATTCAAGACTACATTTCAGATGTTTGCCATCATTCTTCTCATCATGGATCTCGGAGGAACGACGGTACACATTTTAGAACAGATCCTCATCTACATTGCTTTCATTTTGACTCTTATCTCTATGATCGATTATCTGGCGAAGAATATTGATGTTTTGAAAGAAGGAGGGAATGAATGAGTTCCGGAAGAATAGTAAAAGAGTCTATGGTGGAATATAAGATCGCAAAGATCCTCTTACATTACGGGTTGACTGTAACCACCGCCGAATCCTGCACCGGAGGACTGGTTGCCGGAACCCTGATCAATGCGGAAGGCATATCAGCCAGCTATAAGGAAGGCTTCATTACTTATTCCAATGAGGCGAAGGTACGCTACCTTGGTGTGTCGGAAAAGACCCTCGAAAAGCAGGGAGCCGTATCCAGGGAATGTGCCCTGGAGATGGCGGAAGGAGCAGCCAGAAACACAGGCGCCGATGTGGCCGTGGCTGTCACCGGGATTGCAGGCCCGGATGGGGGGACCGAGGAAAAGCCGGTGGGACTGGTTTACATCGCTTGCTCCATACAGGGGAAGACAGTTGTAAAACGATGTTACTTCGGCGGAGACCGCAACGGTGTTCGACATGCTGCTGTCAAAGAGGCTCTTGATATCTTATATTGTCAGTTGTTGAA
The DNA here is from genome assembly GCA_902796415.1 of uncultured Lachnospiraceae bacterium. Taxonomy (GTDB): domain Bacteria; phylum Bacillota; class Clostridia; order Lachnospirales; family Lachnospiraceae; genus Anaerobutyricum. The sequence goes on along the minus strand of CADBOX010000275.1, from coordinate 9,879 downwards.
TTATTCAAATTAAATATAAGGCTGCCGCACTGACAGCCCTCATGACCCGGCCGGGTTTCATGGATTATCCCATGGATTTCTGCCGGGTTTTTCTGTGGTGAATTCACAGGAAAGATTTGACAGAAAGATGATCGATATGATATATTACCATAAATATGATATATATAAGATATAACACATAGCACATGAACAGGCCCGGGGTGTGACTTCGGCAACCGCCTGGATATACAGAAGAAAGAGGATGAGGAGATGTTGATAGAGATAGATTTTAACAGTCCACAGGCAATCTATATTCAGCTTAGAAACCAGATCGTCATGGGAATCGCTCAGGAACAGCTTCGTGACGGGGATTCCCTTCCATCCGTCCGCAGTCTGGCCAGTACTCTGGGTGTGAACATGCATACGGTAAATAAAGCCTATGCCATGTTAAGAAGCGAGGGATATCTGATCCTGGACCGCCGGAAAGGTGCGGTAATCCAGGTGGAGATTGAGAATAAAGACGCGGAGATTGAAAAGATCAACCATAACTTGAGGATGGTGGTAGCCCAGGCAATCTGCAAAGGAATCAGCAAGGAGGACATGCATGCTGTCATCGATGATATGTATGAGAACTTCTGACCGTCGGGAACAGACGTTAATGAATCATGAAGGAGTAACACATGGGAAAAGAATTTAATGCTTATGTCAGAGAAGCCCTGGGCAAGGCCGAGGAGGTTGCTTTGGCATCTTATCAGAAATACATCGGCACGGAACATATCGTTCTGGGGCTGCTCTCAGTAGAGTCCTGCCTGGCTTCCAGGGTTCTGGCGGAAAGCGGTCTTACCTATGAGAATTATTATAAGGCCGTGCTGGGTCAGTCCATGACACTGGGTGATGTCTCACAGACCGGGTTCCAGGGTTACAGCCCCAGAGCTGAGCATGTCCTGGAGACGGCCAGAGCAGAGGCAGAACGGTTTGTTACTGATGAGGTTGGGACGGAGCATCTCCTGATTGCCATTCTGAAAGAGAGGGATTGCATCGCCCAGCGATTGTTTAAAGGGATGAATCTAAACCGCAAAAAAGTGTATCTGGATCTTCTGACCGCTTGCGGAATCGACCCTGCTTATGCCAAGAGAGAGTATCAGACAGTCTTTGGGAACAAGAAGTCAAAGGGTCAGCCTTCCATGCTGGAGAGTTTCTGTGATGATCTTACCCAGAGGGCCAGGGAAGGACACCTGGACCCTATCGTGGGAAGGGAAGAAGAGATGCAGCGGCTTCTTCAGATCTTAAGCCGCCGGACGAAGAATTCTCCCTGTCTGGTCGGTGAACCTGGGGTAGGCAAGACTGCCATCGTGGAAGGTCTTGCCCAAAGGATCGTGGCACAGGAAGTACCGGAGATGATGAAGGATAAAAGTCTGCTCACACTGGACCTGCCAGGTGTGATTGCCGGTTCCAAATACCGTGGTGAATTCGAGGAGCGCATCAAGAACCTGCTCAATGAAGTGATGATGGCGGGGAATATCATACTCTTTGTGGACGAGATTCACACCATGATCGGAGCAGGAGGGGCGGAAGGATCCATAGACGCTTCCAATATAATCAAGCCATTTCTGGCCCGGGGGGAGATCCAGCTGATCGGAGCCACCACAAGAGATGAATACCGCAAATACATAGAGAAAGATGCTGCATTCGAGAGAAGATTTCAGCCGGTGACAGTGGAGGAACCTACCATTGATGAGACGGTGAAGATCCTGGAAGGCTTGAAAGAATATTTCGAGAAGCACCACCAGGTCCGATATACCAAAGATGCTCTCCGGTCTGCTGCAGTCTTGTCGGAGCGCTATATCAGCGATCGTTTTCTGCCGGATAAAGCCATAGATGTGATGGACGAAGCTGCTTCCAAGAAAAGGATCGGTCTGTATACAACCCCCGAAGCCATCAAGGATATGCAGGAGCAGATTCATAAGTATTCTGCCCGTAAGGAAGAAGCCCTTATGGAGGGAAATCTGCGGAAAGCCAAATTAAATAATACAAAACAAAAAAAGATACAGGATAATCTGAATGAAGTGATGGCTTCCTGGGAGATCAAGAAGAAAAACGAGCGTATGACTGTCACGGAGAATGATATCGCTCAGGTGGTTTCTTCCTGGACGGGTATTCCTGTTACCCGGATCGGACAAAGTGAATCCGACCGGTTGACCCATCTGGAGGACACTCTGAAAAAGCGTGTCATCGGTCAGGATGAAGCGGTCAGAATTCTCAGCAAGGCAGTGAAACGTGGTCGTGTGGGTCTCAAAGATCCCAGACGCCCCATCGGTTCCTTTATGTTTCTGGGGCCCACCGGAGTAGGTAAGACAGAGCTGTCCAAGGCCTTGGCCGAGACATTATTCGGGGATGAGAAATCTATGATCCGTGTCGACATGTCCGAGTATATGGAGAAGCACAGTGTATCCAAGATGATCGGCTCCCCTCCCGGATACGTAGGACACGAGGATGGGGGACAGCTTTCCGAACAGGTCAGGCGCCACCCCTATAGTGTCATCTTATTTGACGAGATAGAGAAAGCACATCCGGATGTATTCAATATCCTGCTTCAGGTATTGGATGACGGCCAGATCACGGATTCCAACGGAAGGAAGGTCGACTTTAAAAACACCGTGATCATTATGACTTCCAACGCCGGAGCACAGCGGATCATGGCGCCGAAGCACCTTGGATTTATGACGAAGACCGATGTCCAGCAGGATTATGAGAAGATGAAAGACTCTGTTTTGGAAGAGGTGAAGCGACTTTTTAAACCGGAATTTCTGAATCGTATCGATGCGACCCTCGTCTTCCGGTCCCTGGATAAGCCTCACCAGAGGGATATTGTAAAACTTCTCCTGGCCGAACTGACAGCCAGGGTGGCCGAGACACCGGGATTCACACTGAAGTACTCAGAGAACGTGGTGGATTATCTTCTGGAGAAGGGTTATGATCCTCAATATGGTGCCAGACCCCTTCGCCGTGCCATCCAGGATTATCTGGAGGACTTTTTGGCGGAAGAGTATCTGAGCGGAAATATAAAAGATGGAGGAGAGACAGATCTGGACATCGTGGATGGAAAGATCGTCATCTGTAATAAATAAGAATTCGACATCTGTATTTTCTAGTGGAAAATAATCCTCTTTTCCGATATAATAAAAATATCAATATAATATCCTGACGAGTGAGACAGATCAGGCGTGGAGGTAATAAAAATGTCTAATGTTAAAGAGTTAATCGCACAGGATAACGGCACGCTCTGCTTTGGAGATTACAGTCTCGGGCAGAAGACAAAACTTTCTGATTATGCATTTGAGGGAGATACCTATAAAGTAAAAACATTCAGAGAGATTACACGACTGGAGAGAAACGGGAGTGTTTTATATGAGTCAGTACCGGGTTCTGCGGTTCATAATTTCAAGGATTCTGAGAATCAGCTTTCTTTTGATGTAGAATCAAAGGATGATATAGAGATCACATTAGGACTGGAAGCAGAGAAAGAGTTCAAGGTCTATGTAGATGATACCAACATCGGTAAGATGAAGTCAAACCTTGGAGGAAAGATCAGCTTCAGCATCGAGCTTAACGAAGGAGAAAATGTTAAGGTACGCGTGGTAAAATTATAAGATTACAAATGACCGTCTTAAAAAGGCGGTCTTTTGTTCTACTATATGAAAAAATCTGAGAATAGGAATTGTGAGATGGCAAAGGGCAAGACAGTATATTTTTGTAAAGAGTGCGGATATGAAACCAGTAAATGGATGGGACAGTGCCCCGGTTGCAGGCAGTGGAACACTTTGGTGGAGGAGAGGGTGACCCGGACAAGCGATAAGAAATCCATGCGGGGGATTTCTCCTTCCAAAGTGACCGGTATCTTTCAGGTATCCATGGAAAAGGAGGACAGGATTTCCTCCGGCATGCCGGAACTGGACCGGGTTCTGGGGGGAGGAATCGTGAAAGGCTCTCTCACTCTGGTAGGTGGAGACCCGGGAATCGGCAAATCCACTTTACTGCTGCAGATCTGCAGGAATCTCGGGAATGCTGGGAGAACTGTCCTCTATGTCTCCGGGGAGGAATCCCTGAAACAGATCAAGATGCGGGCGGACCGGCTGGGAGGTTTTCAAAAAGAGATCTTCCTCTTATGTGAGACAGATATCCAGGCAGCTGCGGATATGATCCGGGAGAAAAAACCGGACATGGTGGTAGTAGACTCTGTTCAGACCATGTACTCCGATGAAATTACTTCTGCTGCCGGCAGCGTGAGTCAGGTCCGGGAAGTGACTTCTGTCCTCATGCAGGTTGCCAAAAAAGAGGGTATCGCCGTATTCCTGGTAGGCCATGTAACCAAGGAAGGTGTGGTCGCAGGCCCCAAAACCCTGGAACATATGGTGGATACGGTTTTATATTTTGAAGGGGAGAGGAATGCCCTTTACCGGGTATTGCGTGGTGTAAAAAACCGTTTCGGCTCCACCAATGAGATTGGTGTATTTGAGATGAGGGAACAGGGACTCATGGAGGTATCAAATCCATCCCAGATCATGCTGGACGGACGGCCGGTGAACGAGGCCGGGTCTGTTGTGGTATGCTCTATGGAGGGAAGCAGGCCCTTGCTGATCGAGGTCCAGGCGCTCATATCTCCAACCAGCTTTAACATACCAAGAAGAACTACCGTGGGTATTGATTTCAACCGTCTGAATCTGCTCCTGGCTGTACTGGAGAAAAAGGCAGGAATGCAGTTGGGTGGATGCGACGCTTATGTGAATGTGGCCGGGGGCATTAAACTGGCAGAGCCGGCCATGGACCTTGGGATTGTATGTGCGGTGATCTCCAGCTACCGCAACCTGCCGGTCCATCCAGGCACCATCATCTTTGGGGAGGTAGGACTTACCGGTGAGATCAGAGGAGTCGGACATGTGGAACAACGACTCCGTGAGGCCGTGAAGATGGGGTTCAGCAGAGCTATCCTTCCTTCAACCAATATGGATGGGCTTGGAGCCGGTATCCGTGATCAGATTGAACTATTTGGTGTATCAGGCATACGGGAAGTTCTACAGACCTTAAATCTATAAAGTCATAGGAAAACTATACTCTTTTCCAATCACCTGATATCTGATACAATATAACGATGGATACGATAATCTATTGATCAGGAGCATTTATGAAGAAAGTAATCATAGCGGAGAAACCGTCCGTTGCAAAAAATATAGCGGACGCAACTTCCGCTATCCGGAAAAATGGATATTTCGAAGGGGAGAATTATGTGATCACATGGGCTTTCGGGCACCTTCTCCAACTGTATGATGCCAAGGATTATGATCCGGAGATGAAACAGTGGAAGATTGAGAGATTTCCTTTTATCCCCGAGGAATTTCAATACAAGATAAAAACCGACCCAAAGAAGAAGGATCAGGCAGATGCAGGTGTGGTGAGACAGCTCGATATCATCCGCAAACTGGTGGACCGCCCTGATGTGGAGGGAATCATTTCCGCCACAGATGATGACCGGGAAGGACAGATCATCGCAGATGAGATCATCGGGTATATCCACCCGGAGAAGCCGGTAGAGAGGATCCTTCTAAGTGAATGGACCTCCCGGGAAGTAAACAGAGGCCTGTCCGAGTTAATCCCGAATGAGCAGATGCAGTCCCTGCAGGATGCAGGTTTCGGACGACAGATCGCGGATTGGCTGATCGGAATAAATCTTACCTCGGTGGCTACCCTCAAGTTCCGTACCGGGAAAAACGTTAGATTGCTGAATGTGGGACGAGTGATCATGCCTACCTTGAAGATTATATATGACCGGGATAAGGAGATCGAGGCATTTCAGGTCACCAAATATTACCGGTTGAAGGGTATCTTCGAGACGGCAGATAAGAAGAGTTTCGAAGGCTTCTATTATGTGGAAGATAATGAGAAGTTCGATAGACCGGAAGAACTGGAAGAAATCCGGTCCCGCATCGAAGGGCATCCTGCAAAGATAACTTCCAAGAAAGTAAGTCAGAAGAAGGAGTATGCCCCATACCTTTTTAATTTATCAAACTTGCAGGGTTATATCACCAGCAAATATAAGGGATGGACTTCCGACAGGGTCCTGAAGACTGCTCAGGATCTTTATGAGAAGAAATATATTACCTACCCCAGGACAGCCAGCTCCGTGCTGGACGAGAGTCTGATCGATAAGACCAGGAAGGTTCTGGAGATTCATAAAAAGGGAAATCCTCATGAAGATCAGATACGCTTCCACACATCCAAGAGAGTTTTTGACAGCAAGAAAGTGGAGAGCCATTCCGCCATCATACCAACTTATGTGATACCCAAATCCCTGAATGAGGGGGAGAGACTGGTCTATGAAGCTATTCGGAATCGATTTCTGGCACAGTTTATGCCGGTGGCGGTTGCTGAGGATACGATCCTTCACCTGACTGTGACAGATGTGGAGCTCCCAGGAGACTTTGTTGCAAAGGGGAAAATCCAGCTGGAGTATGGTTGGAAGCTGATAGAAGGAGTGGATTCCAAAGAAGTTACCCTTCCACCGGTGCAGGAAGGCGATGTGGTCACCCTCACCAAAGCGGAGGTGAATGAGGTGGAACGGAAGCCGCCTAAACATCATACGGAGAAGACTCTTCTCAGAGTGATGGAAACCTGCGGGAAGAAATTCGAGGAAGAAGACTCGGAAGAGATGATGATGGCGATTCTTAGCGGTTTCAGTATCGGTACACCCGCTACCAGGGCGGAGACCATCAAGAAACTGAAGGATGCAGGATACATTAAAGCCAAAGGGAAGAGCCTGACATGTACTGATCTGGGACGGGTTATCGTCGAGACATTTCCAGCCCGGGACCTCTTTGACCTGGAATACACGGGAAGACTGGAAAAGACCTTGTCTGATATCGAGAAAAAGAAGTTCCAAAAATCGGATTTCATTCATATGATAGAAGACTTTGTCCGTGAATCCGTAGAAAAAATTAAAAATGACACGGTTTTCGGAGGTAAAGTGGTTCTGACACCTCTTCATGAGGAACCGGCCGGAATCTGTCCGGAGTGTGGTTCCCCTGTGGTGGAGACAGAAAGAGCCTTCGGATGTTCCAACTGGAGAAATGGCTGCAAGTTCGTGATATGGAAAGATGACCGTTTCATCACATCTTTCGGAAAGAAAGTAAGCTATGAGATGGTCAAGATCCTGCTGGAGCATGGGAAAGTGGGATTCCATGGATGCGTCAGTAAGAAAGGGAATAAATTCTCCGCTTACTTCTATTATGAGAAGAATCCGGAGAACGGCAGGTATCAATGGCGTCTCGAATTTATCGATCCTTCTGCCGTCTCCAGGACGCAGACCGGGAAAGAAAAACAAACGACTGATTCGGAAGACGGGAGAGAGGCAAGATGAACAAAAGATTCAAGAAGATTCTGATAATAACTGCACTCCTCATACTGGCTATGGTTTGTATGACCGGATGTAAACCATCCAAGAAGAAAGTGGAGTCCTCAAAATATTACAAAGAACTCCAGAAAAAATATAATAAGGTGAAAAAGGAGAATGAAAAACTCCAGAAGGCAAATGACAGTCAGGAGAAGGTATCAGAGGCAGAAAAAAGGGCAGAGAAATATCTGACCAAAATCGCCAGGGACAGTCTGGTCAAAATGGAAGTAGGTTTTGCCGATGACATGGATGAAAGTGTGCTCATCGAAGACGAAGGATTCTTCGTATTAGGCACCAACATCGGTGAACGGGCAAACCGGACAACAAAATTCACCCCGGAAGCACTGATAGAGAATTTTAAACCGGTCTATCAATACATTCTCTTTGATGAAGACAACGCTGTCTATGAAATCATGGTTTATGAATCAGATTATGTCCTGTTTTCTGATTTGCCAAATTACGTATATTATGTTCCTGGAGCTTCCATAATGGGAGATGCTTTCCTGCGTTACCGTTCTCCCTATCCGGCATCCAATCTCTTTCATCGTATGGCAGATAGCCCTATCATGACGGATTCTAAAGGCAGATGCTATGAAAATGCTACTGTTTTAGAAACGGCAAACTATGTAAATCGGCTGAAAAAGGTGAAATCCAGCCGGGAGAAAGCCGAAAAAGAATGGAAGAAGAAAAAGGGAATCAAAGCTGACCAGGAGGTGGAAGCCAGCGAAATCGAACCGGAATCCAAGACTTACACCTATTATTCTCACAGTAACAAACTATATATGACCTTATATGACAAATATATCAGCATTCTGAATGTGGACGGAAACCATATCTGGTATGAAGTTTCGAAAGAGGATATCCAGGGGATTAAAGACATCCTTCGTTCAGAAAGAGAAGCTCTAAAAAAGAAACAATCCTCCAAGAAAGATTCCGATGACACGGAAGAATCTCATTCCAAGGAGATCGAGGAAGAGAGCGTCGTTGGTTCGGATGATTCCCAAAACTGAGAAACAATAAAAACGACTAGTATTTTATCAAATAACATAAATAGAATCTCATAAGAATTCGTTCTTCTGAGATTCTATTTTTTTTTATTTATCTTACTTATTATATGTTATAATATTTTAAATAAATTAGAAGTCCATGAATTTTTATATAGATGTCAAATGTAATTGTCTGTAGTGAAGGAGGATAAGGATGAGAAAATATTTTTTATCTCTGACCGTGCTGTTATTAGTTCTGTTGTTGCCGGCCTCTGTTGAAGCAGTAGAGACCGGAAAAACAGATGGTGAGACTAATAAATTTCATGCTGTTTCTGTGGATGGAGATACAAAAGGGTACGATTTTTATGATACCTGTACGAAAGATGAATTTACAGGTCTATTGTCGAAACGGAAAAGCCGCTCCACTGCAAGCACTTCTGAAACCGGATTGTTTGGATCACAGCTTTCCGGTGAGACACTGGAAATCTATGAAGGTCTGTCTTCTGTGGAAATAGGGTCGGTACATAATGGGATAAGCATGACACTTCCACTTACGTCCGAAGATGATGCTAAGACCGTGTTTAACACATATCGTGATTTATATACTGCCGCTCTGTACGCATATGCAAGAGATCGTCACGACCTGTTTTATGTCTGGTGGTCCATTAATAAGATTGGTATAAAGGGATCTTACAACAGTACCAGAATTACTTTGACATTTTATTACGAGGTATCACCTTATTATACAGATGAAATGCAGGCCGAGGCAGATGAACGGATCGATACTCTGGTTCAGGCATGTACCGGTTATAACAGAAAAACGAAGCTGAAGTATTATCATGACTGGATCGTCGAAAACAATTATTATGATACCCCTACCTCTCAGATTGAGGAAGAGGATGATCCGGAGGCAGTTTACTATTCACATACGGCTGTGGGCTGTTTGCTGAAAGGCAAAGGAGTCTGTGAGAGTTATTCGAAACTTTTGAAACTATTCTGTCTGCGAGAGAATATTCCCTGCCTGCTGATTACCAGCGATACCCATGCCTGGAACTATGTGAAGATGGAGGATGGCAACTGGTATATGGTGGACTGCACATGGGATGATCCCGTGGGGGGCAGTGGAATCTCTTATAAATATTTTCTGGTTTCAAATGAACCGAATATCGATGATTCCCATACAGTGGATAGTCGGTTTAACTATCCGGCTACTTCATCGAACCCATTCCCATCCGCTCATGATTTCAGATTGACTAATCGTGAGGAAGCAACTTGTGTATTTGAAGGAAGTGAAACTTACTACTGCAGCCATTGTGGTGAGAGTGTTACTTTTACCTTACCGATAGATCCATCGAATCATACCGGAGATACCCTTATTGAGGACCGGGTGGAAGCTACTTGTGGAACAGATGGATATACCGGAGATACTTACTGTAAAGATTGTGGAGAATTCCTGGAAGAAGGGGAGGT
>CADBOX010000274.1 GCA_902796415.1 uncultured Lachnospiraceae bacterium | reverse complement strand
TCCAACCATATCATTGATTATGTCAAACTGGATGAGGAACATGCCATCTTTGAGGTGCCTGTTCCCAGGGACTGGGATGGAAAGAGTATCGGACGTATCAATATACGAAAAAAATATGGCATAAATATCCTGGCAGTCAAAGAAAACGGTAAGATGAATTATAGCGTGTTGCCTGAGGATATTTTGACCAGTGACAAGTCGATCCTTGTTCTGGGAGAGCTGAAAGCAATTCATAAGTGCTTTCACATATTATAATTATTGGCTATTCTGATCTGCATGAATGCCTTTGGGAGATTTCATGAGATATGATATATGCGCTTAATGTGGAGGGGATTGTTATGGCAAATATATTTTTGGGATTGCTCGTATTGATAACTCTCATCGTCGGTTATTTTGCAGTGACCCGTCTGGATCGGTTTGTGAATGATAATATTGATGACAGTCATGATCAACATGACAAGGAGTAGTAGATAAAAGACTGGTTTTGTGGTATCTTAACATTGAAAAATCTTTTGCAGAGGAATAAAAGATATGGATAAAAATGTAGATACCAGTGAACATATACTTGTATGTATCTCGCCGTCACCTTCTAATTTTAAGGTGATCATGGCAGCTGTCAAGATGTCGGAGGCTTTCCATGCCACTCTTACAGCGATTTACATTAAACCCACAAATTATAGCAATATTGAGGAAGAAGATAAATTAAGATTACAAAACAACATAAAATTTGCCGAACAAAACGGTGCATCGGTCACGACGATCATAGGGGATGATGTCCCTCTGCAAGTGGCGGAATATGCCCGTATCTCCGGAACGACGAAAATAGTGGTCGGAAGGAGCGGAGTTAAAAGACGGCACTTCTGGAGTAAACCACCTCTGACAGAGCAGATCATCATCAATGTTCCGGAGGTGGATGTTTATATTATTCCGGATGCTGCTGCAGACCTCAAGCAGCAGAACGAGAAGATCCATCTGACGGATCATATCCGCCCTACATTGAAGGACGCTGTGATCACTGTTCTGCTTCTGATCGCAGCGACGGGAGTTGGACTGGCCTTCACTTTATTCGGGTTTTCCGAAGCCAATATTATCACTGTCCTGATTCTTGGCGTTCTGGTAATCTCTGTACTTACTGCCAGCTTTCTTTACAGTGCCATAGGATCTCTCGCCAGTGTTCTTTTGTTCAACTGGTTTTTTATTGAACCAAAATTCAGCTTTCACACTTATCAGACAGAATATGCGGTAACCTTTATGATCATGCTGATCAGTTCCCTGATTACCGGTACCCTGGCAAACAGACTGAAGATGAATGCCAGGCAGTCTGCCCGTGAGGCATTTCGTGCGAAGGTACTCTTTGATACTAACCAGCTGTTGCAAAAAGCGGAGAGGGCAGATGATGTCATCCGAATCACGGCCCGTCAGATCATCACACTCCTGGACCGAGACGTGAAGATCTACCCGTTGGATGAGAATGAGGAACTTGGGAGCGGGATAAAGCTGGAGAATTCCCATTCCGTGGGAAGTGCCGGACTGACGGATGACAATGAAAGAGAAATAGCGGAATGGGTGTTTGAAAAACAGCAGGCTGCCGGTGTCTATACGGAAAATTATGGTGATGCAAAAGCGCAGTATCATCCGATCAGCCAGAACGATCACTGTTACGGAGTTATCGTGCTCCACTTAAACGGAATTCCCATGGAATCATTTGAAAACAGTGTTTTTATGTCAATATTGGGAGAATGCTCCCTTGCTCTTGAGAATCTGAGAAATGCGGAGGAGAGAGAGAAAGCTTCCGTGCTGGCAAGGAACGAACAGCTCAGATCCAACCTGCTCCGGTCCGTTTCTCATGATATCCGCACTCCCCTTACATCCATATCCGGGAATGCCAGCAATCTGCTGTATCATTATTCTCAGATGAATGACAGTACCCTGATGCAGATCTTCTCAGACATCTATGATGATACCGAATGGCTGATCGATCTTGTGGAGAATCTGTTATTTATCTCCCGTATAGAAAACGGACAGATGGAGCTTCACCTGTCCTTGGATATCATCAGCGATGTAATCGAGGAAGCCCTGAAGCATGTTGACAGAAATGTGAATCAGCATCATGTTACGGTTTCAAACAGTGATGAGTTTTTATTAGTGAAGATGGACAGCAGGCTGATCATGCAGGTGCTGATCAATCTCGTGAACAACGCCATAAAAAACACACCGGTGGGATCAGAGATCTGCATTCAATGCGAGCGCAAAGAAGATACTGTCGTTATCAGTGTCTGCGATAACGGGTCCGGAATTCCTGACAGTGTAAAGCCACATATTTTTGAGATGTTCTACACCGGGCAGAATAAGGTGGCAGATGGGCGCAGAGGTTTAGGCCTTGGCCTTGCCTTATGTAAATCAATCATTGAGGCACACAAGGGGACCATCACCCTGGTGGACAACCAACCCACCGGATGTCGCTTTATCATATCCTTACCTATGGAGGAGGTGCATGTGAATGAATAATCCTGTTATATTGGTGGTAGAGGATGATACTCCGATACGTAATCTGATGACTACGACTCTAAAAACCCATGATTATAAGTTCCTTGAGGCCAAAGACGGATCAGAAGCAATCATGCTAACAGCCTCCCATAATCCGGATATTATTTTTCTTGATCTGGGTCTTCCGGATATGGAAGGCGTCGAAGTGATCGAAAGGATCCGCAGCTGGTCCAATATCCCCATCATCGTGATCAGCGCCAGAAGCGAGGACACGGACAAAATAGAAGCTTTGGATGCCGGGGCAGATGACTATCTGACCAAACCATTTTCCGTGGAAGAACTCCTGGCCAGACTGCGGGTCACGGTTCGCAGGCTGTCTTTAACTCACACAAATACAGACAAGGACAGCGCGATCTACATCAACGGGAGACTGAAAATCGATCTTTCTGCCGGTTGTGTCTTCTACGATGAGGAGGAATTAAAACTAACCCCTATTGAGTATAAACTACTCTGCCTCCTGGCCAAAAATACAGGGAAAGTATTGACCCATACTTACATCACTCAGAATATCTGGGGAAGAAGCTGGGAGAATGATAT
>CADBOX010000273.1 GCA_902796415.1 uncultured Lachnospiraceae bacterium | reverse complement strand
TGGAACCACAGCCGCTAAGCATGAAGACAGAGCCCATGAGGATAGTCATAAGAACCGCTAATCTTCTCTTGATCATATCATCTTCCTTTCTCATTACTTATGGTTCGCAGCAAACCATACCATGACCTGTAACCCTCTCCGGTTATTCCCCGGCAACGTCCGCACGATAGAATACTTCCTTATCCAGATCCCCGTTCTGGGCAGCAACGATCGTGGTACAAACTGCATCACCGGTAATATTGACCGCAGTACGAAGCATATCAAGGATACGGTCGATACCCATGATCAGACCGATCGCTTCAACCGGAATACCTACGGAGGTAAATACCATGGAAAGAGTTACCAATCCAACAGATGGAATACCGGCTGTTCCGATGGAAGCCAGGGTAGCAGTAGCGATAACGGTAAGGTATCCTTTCAGTCCCAGGTGCATTCCGTAAGCCTGGGCAGCAAATACAACCGCACAGCCCTGCATGATGGAAGTACCATCCATGTTGATGGTAGCGCCGAGAGGAATCGTGAAGGATGCAATCTTTCTGGATACACCTATCTTCTCATCCAAAGTGTCGATGTTCATAGGAATCGTCGCGTTGGATGTGGATGTGGAGAAGGCGAATGCCATAACCGGGAAGAACTTCTTGAGGAAGACCATGGGGTTGAGCCTGGTAAATACAACCAGCAACACCATATAAACCACAAAGCATTGCAAGGCCAGTCCGATAACCACGCTTCCCATGTATTTCAGCAACGGCAGGAAGGCATTGAAACCTAAGTTGGAGAAAGTTCTGGCGATCATACAGAACACACCGATCGGAGCAAGATTCATGACCAGGAGGGTCATCTCCATCATAAGATCATTCATCTGATTGACAAAGTTGGAGATAAGATTGGCTCTGTCGCCCATCTTTGCAAGCAGAATACCAACGATCAATGCAAAAAGGATAATCTGCAGCATGGTGCCGTCAGCCAGAGACTTGACAGGGTTCTCCGGGATGATGTTAAGAATGGTGTCCGCAGCGGAAGTAGCCTCTGCCGTGGTAACTTCCGAAGCTTCGATGGAAGCCATGTCCAGACCGAGACCCGGTCTGATGATGGTTGCTACCGTGATGGCAACCGTAACGGCAAGAGCAGTGGTGCAAAGATAAAAACCAATAGTCTTTCCACCCACCTTACCAAGGGCTTTGGTATCTCCGATGGCGGAAGCACCGCAGACCAGAGAACAGAATACCAGTGGTACAACGAGCATCTTCATCAATCGGATAAAACCATTACCGATCACATAAAAGATACCTTCTACAAATATCGTATCCCTGATATAACCATGGGGTATTGCCAGGTTAAATATGACACCTACAACAAGACCTACAAGAAGACCGATAAAGATCTTCGTGGTCAATCCTAATTTCTTTTTTTCCTTTCCTCCCATATACTATCCCTCCTTCTTCATTCCTTTAATGTAATTCTCCAGGTCCACATGCCATTCCGGCATCTGATAAACACCTGTTATCTTCATCATCAGGTTCTCAAGAAGGGTGGATACTACGGCACTTCCTCCACCTGAGGTTGCCTTGGCCAAAGTCGGATCATAGCCGGCCATAGTAAGGATTGTATTGGCCAGCTGGTAGCGGGTACACATACCCTCACTGGCAACATGGTAGATACCATACTCCTCTTCAGGGATCATCTTAATGATGAAATCAACGATACGATTCATATAAGTAGGGGAACTGATTCTGTCGATAGCTGCCTCGAAACTCTCCCCTTTCTCTGCCTTAGAAAGAACGTAGGATACATAATCCTCCCAGTCTTCCCCATATACCCAGGAACTGCGGATGATCAGGTGCTTCGTATTCAGATCCCGGACAAAGTTCTCACCGGCATACTTTGACTGCCCGTAAATCGATTTCGGGGTTGGAATATCAAACTCATTCTTGGGATAATTGTTCTCCCCGGAAAAAACATCGTCTGTAGAGAGATGAATGATCTTGGCATTAATGCTGGAAGATACGGCAGCGAGGTTCCTGGCACCAATGGCATTCACCCTGAAAGCCTCCACCTTATTCTTCTCGCAATAATCTGCATTGGATATGCTGGCACAATTGACGATCACATTCGGTCTGTAGATCATACATGCCTGCTCAATCGCATCCAGATCCGTGATATCAACTTCTCTGCCCGTGGAGATTACTTTAAAATCTGTATCCTTCTTCAGCGCTGTCGTAAGAGCCTTTCCAACCCTGCCGGAAGCACCTACAACCCAAACAGTAGTTTTTAACATTTTTCTCCTCCTTCTGATAAAATTATTTTCGCTAACTCGTTCATTATTAGTGAGTAATATTATAACATAAAAAGGGGATTCTCTCAACATAATTCATAATAATACACTATTTGTTGCATAATTATTATATAAATTACCCAAATCACAGAAAGAAAACCGTAAAAACTTATTCACAACAATGTTAGAAATCCTGGAAATATTTTGTGGTATATTATTACTGGCATAATTATGAAAATAAAAAACAAGAGGTGTAACTGTATTGAAATATTCCATGATGAGGTATATCGAAGAATACAAAAACAAATCCTTCCATGAGTATCCCTTCAACCCGGTGGATGCCCTGTTATTGAGTCAGCTGGCCTATCCCAAGATGGAGAAGATCGTACCCGGATTCCGGGCGGACCATTACCCCACCCTGAAAGAGATCCATGAGGATCCGAACTATGAAGCTCTTTTTACGGACCCGGTTTATGGGCAGATGTACCGTGAGATCTTTGAAGAAATCTATGACAGTGTCCGGTATAGCGATATCCGGGCTTCCTTTTTTATGAAAGTATCCCGCAGGGATCAGGATTGTAACTTTGCCGCCATCACCTTTCAGAAAGGCGACCACTGCTTTGTGGCCTTCCGGGGGACCGACGGCAAGATCAACGCCTGGAAGGAAGACTTCAACCTTGCCTGTGAGAAGGTGATCCCCTCCCAGAATCTGGGACTTAGCTACCTCAAGGGAGCAGCCAGAAAAACCCGGGG
>CADBOX010000272.1 GCA_902796415.1 uncultured Lachnospiraceae bacterium | reverse complement strand
TACTATTTTTCCTTTCAGATGTTTCGCGAGAAAATCGAGCAGGCAGGAGCGGAATTTATAGCCTGCGACGGCTACGATTTTGAGATGGAAGATAAGGAGAATGCCGATCGCGTTGGAAAGGACAAAGCCTTTGCGACGGAACTGCTTGTTTCCTCAACCCTTGCGCTGGATGAGATGACCTCAGAGAAAATACGAAAAATCAGGCCGGATATAATTGTTTCGGACTCCGTGGCATTCTGGGGTAAACTGGCAGCGATGAAACACAGTATTCCATATGTGTGTTCCACCACAACGTTTGCGTTTAATCGTTATTCTGCCCGTTATATGAAACAGGGGGCAGGGGAAACGATAAAAATGCTGATGACTATGCCGCGGATCAACCGGCAGATCAGGCGTCTGCGGGAGAAGGGATATCCCGTAAAAGGAATCCTGGAAATCGTTCAGAATGACAACGATACCAATACGATTGTATATACATCAAAGTACTTTCAACCCGAATCAGATACCTTTTCCGAACGGTATCATTTTATCGGGCCATCTATACGGGAAATAACAAAGCCGTTTGCAAAAACGGCAGAGAAAACCATTTATATTTCCATGGGAACGGTTAACCAGGATCGGGGATTCTATCAGAACTGTATCAACGTCCTAAAAAAAACGGACTGGCAGGTGATCATTTCCATGGGAACCAATACAGACCGGTTTGAGCAGCTTCCTGAAAATATTCAGATCTATGATTCCGTCGATCAAATGGCGGCGCTTTCCATAGCGGACGCTTTTATAACGCATTGCGGGATGAATTCGGTTTCAGAAGGACTCTATTTCAAGGTTCCTCTCGTTATGTTCCCCCAGACGCCGGAGCAGGGGGCAGTTGCAAAAAGAACAGAAGAGCTGGGAGCGGGAATTATACTGAAAGCAACCACGGAAGAGGCGGTTTTCGATGCGCTGAAGCGTGTCCTGTTCGAGCCGGCCTATCAGGCCGGCGCAGCAAGAATCTCCGACAGTTTCCATGCATGCGGTGGCGCGGCAGAAGCCAGAGCATTCCTGGAGGGGATCGTCAACAGCCGGAACCGGATTTAGAGGATAATATTACTCCTCAGAATGGAAAACGCCGGGAGAAGGTGAGTGCTGCACCTTCAAAAAAGAAAAAACCTGCCCCGGGCAGGTGAATACGCCAAGTATCCTGAAAAAAGAAGTAAGCCTCAACAGTTCAGACACCATCAAGGCTTACTTCTTTAAATTTTTAGTATCTAACATCCTTTAACCTCTCTTTCTGCAGAATCACCGCTGCGTCATCAACAGAAGCATCTCTCACATAACACATCATCTGCGACTCGCGCAATTCCCGTTAGGTGGGATCAACCTGATCGTGGAGTGTTTACGTTTCCTGATCCTCAGCGGCCACTCATCCGTTCCCACTTTTCGAATGAGTCTGAAGTTATCAAAACTTCTTTCCTTGTTGTGTATAGATTATACCAAAACCGGCTTTTTTACAAGAGGCAAATATGTACAAAAATGACAAATGATATTTGTGGAGAATGACAGAAAAGGCGAGTCTGTCTATATGGCAGACGGTTTGCGCCTGCCTCAGACCTCTTGACACAGGAAGTGCTTTTGCATAAACTGCATATAGAAACAGAACAAAACTTTGCGTTCAAATTGACAGCAGACAGGAGAATCGAAAGTGCTAAGGGAAAAATTGATTGAGGAACTATACGACCGACAGGATTTGAAATACAAGGACCTGCAGATCCGGCTGATTCCCTCAGTTGATCCTGATTGCATCATTGGAGTCCGGACGCCGGAGCTGAGAGCACTTGCAAAACGGATTGCCGGAAGCAGCAATCTCAGCAGTTTTCTGAATGCCCTTCCTCATCAATTCTTTGAAGAGAACCAGCTGCATGCCTTCATCCTTTCGGAAATGAAGGATTATTCGGCATGCCTGAAGGAAGTAGACCGTTTCCTGCCATGGATCAACAACTGGGCTACCTGCGACCAGATGTCGCCGAAAGTGTTTCGCAAACACAGAAACGAACTGATGGAGCCAATAACCCGTTGGATGGAAACCAATCAGACATATATGATTCGCTTTGGCATTAAGATGCTGATGGATCATTTTCTTGATGAGTCATTTGAGGTATCCTTTCCGGAGAGAGTAGCAGCGATCCGGACGGATGAGTACTATGTAAAAATGATGGCTGCCTGGTATTTTGCCACAGCTCTGGCAAAGCAATATGACGCTGTGCTTCCGTTCCTGGAACATCGGAGACTCGACCCCTGGACACACAACAAGGCAATACAGAAAGCGCTGGAAAGCTATCGGATTCCAGAGGAAAGGAAAAGCGCACTGAGAAACCTGAAACTCAGCACGGCAAGGAAAGGATCCTGAAGAAAACGGAAGAGCTGACTGCTGGCTGCAGCCTGAAAAGGAGAGGAGAATCAATGGAACAAACAAAACTGAATCGAATCAATGAACTGGCCAGACTCGCAAAAGAACGGGTGCTGACTCCGGAAGAATTCAGTGAGCGGGATGCTCTCCGAAAAGAATATATTGCGGAATGGCGGCGCGGTGCGGAGCAGGTACTGGAAAACACTTTCATCGTAACCCCGGACGGGAAAAAAAGAAAACTGCAGCGGAAAGATCATAAAACGGAACAGGAACAATGAAACTTTGACAGAGTCTGAATGTTCATAGTTCTCTGATAGAACAGGGAATCTTTCTGTGATAAAATAATAAACAAATATCAATTATATAAACGAAGATTGAACCTGAAGGGCTTACCCGGTTCATATAAACAATCAGAATCTTCGCATTTGTATATCACGGAAAGGACATTGAGCTCCAATGCAGAAGCCGAAGACGGGAAGAATAAGTGTCAGAGAACGACTCAAAGCATATCGAAGCAGTCGAAAGAGTCAGATCAGAAGTGATATGGAACACTATGGGAGCGAAATACTGAACTCAGAAGAACTGAATCAGGCCTACGGGCAGACGCACCATACCTGGTCTACTGTCGGAGAGCATACGCTGCGGGTTGCTTCGGCTAGCCTTGCAATTTGCTATATGCTGCGAAAACTCCACATTCAGACGGATATTCCGGCAGTGGTGAAAGGTTCTCTGTGTCATGACCTCGGGATCTTGGGCAGGAATGAGAAGTATGCATCAAAAAGTGAGTGCAGCAGGGAACACCCTTCTGATTCTGTCAAGGTTGCCCGAAGGCTGGTGAAAGATCTGCCGGATAAATCGGCGGATATCATTGAACGGCATATGTGGCCGGCAGGACACAGTAAAGCTCCGAATTC
Source organism: uncultured Lachnospiraceae bacterium (assembly GCA_902796415.1). Lineage (GTDB taxonomy): Bacteria > Bacillota > Clostridia > Lachnospirales > Lachnospiraceae > Anaerobutyricum. The sequence continues at coordinate 4,840 of CADBOX010000272.1, read as the reverse complement.
CATCGAGGGAGTGATTGTTTCGACAGCGGATAAGTATGCCGCTGTGAAAGATATTGTGCAGGGCAGTGAGATTAAACATACCGGAATGAAACAGTATGTCAGCAATCTGGTATCGGGAAACAGGAGGAAGTAAAAAGAAAAGTGCAAGATCGGATAAACGAGGAGGTCAGGTACGCAGTTTAGTAATTACAGGGAAAAACAGAGTCATGAAAAGGAAGTGAGCATGTGAAATTAAACGAAGAACAGCAAGCCATGTTGAACGGCAGCCGGGGTGAAGTGATGGCCAAAATCATGAAGACACTGGTCATGTACGGAGATGCTTTCGGAGCAGAGAGGATGGTTCCGGTTACAGGCAAATATGGGCATACCGTAATCAGCTTCGGGCTTGGTGTAATGGATCCTGTGTATGATCTGTATGATGAGATCCTTTCGGCAGGAATACTGCCGGAGCAGAAGTTTACAGCAGATCCGAAGCCTCTGGATCCAAGGGTTCCGTCCACCCCGCTGGAGGATCTTGTATTCAAAAAACTGATGTATAATCGCCAGGACCGCTATGAAGCGCAGCTTCAGAAGCTGGGTATCACAAAAGATGAGGACTATACCTGCGCGTGCTATCTGGACCAGGTCGGAAACACCCCGGAGAAAGGTGAGGTTTTGTCTTGGGCGGAGAGCTCTGCAGTTGTATATGCCAACTCAGTTCTGGGCGCCCGCTGCAATCGAAACTCGGGAATTATCGAAATGATGGGCAGCATCGCCGGATGTGTTCCGGAGTTTGGCCTTCTGACAGATGAGGGACGAAAGGCTGACTGGATTGTAGAGGTGCGATGCAGGAAAAAACCGGAATCGCAGCTTCTGGGCTCGGCCATCGGAATGAAGGTTATGGAGGATGTTCCGTATATCAAGGGACTGGACCAGTGGCTGGGCAGTGAACTGGATGACCGGGCGAAAGCGTATCTGAAGGACTTTGGAGCAGCAACCGCATCCAATGGAGCAGTTGGTCTGTATCATGTTGAAAACCTTACGCCGGAGGCAGTAGAACTTGGCGAAAGCCTGATCAAGGATAATGCAAAAGTTTATATAGTGGATGATGCCGAACTGGAGCGGGTTTATCGGAATTATCCTGTTATTTGGAAAAAACCGGAGGCGAAGCCGCAGCTTGCGTTCATCGGATGTCCGCATCTGACGCTTCAGCAGCTGACGGACTGGGCCAGAGCGGTTTTAAAGGGACTGGAAGCAAACGGACGCAAGAAAGTAGCGGTTCCGACCGTGTTTACGGCGCCGGTACAGGTTATCCGCGAATTTGAGAAAACGATATATGCCTGGCCTCTGAAAAAGAGCGGTGTGATCGTCAGTTATATCTGCCCGCTGATGTATATGAACAATCCGCTTTGCAAATCCAAGGCAGTTATTACCAGCTCCAACAAACTGCGGACCTACACGAGCGCAAAATACTGTACGGATTCCGAGATTCTGGATGTGATTACGGGAGGTGTGAAATGAAGACTTTTCAGGGACGCGTCATTGTACCCGGAACCATTTCAGCCGAAGCACTGGTCAGCCATGGCGGTTTCAACACGTTGGCCAGCTTCCAGATGGCGCTGCAGTTCGGAGATTTGAAAGCAATGGGGAAGGATACCGAGGTTCAGTGCGGAGATCAGAATAATCCGGATCTTTATAAAAAGCCCATGATGGGAAAAGCCCTGTGCCTGCCGCAGACAATCGGCTCCACAACAGGGGGAATGGTTCTCTTCGCAGCCTGTGCGCACGGTAAACAGCCTGCCTGCATGCTTTTTTCCAAACCGATTGATTCTTTGGCAGCTTCCGGAGCTATCCTCGGGGATGTTTGGACTGACGCAGTAATGCCGGTTGTGGACAATCTGGGAGATGAGTTCCTGGACTATGTCCAGACCGGGATGACCGTTTCTGTTAAGGAAAACGGAATAGTAGTTGTAGATTAAACGACAGCGGTACACTCCGAATACCGGAAGGAACGACGGCATCAAGAAAACTACTGCCTCATAAACAGCATGTTATGAGGCAGTAGTCTGTATGTGCCATGCAGAAAGACTGGACAAACTGTCAGCCGCTTCCTGGAAATCAAAAAATATTCTTTGTACATTTTTCTATAGTATGGTAGAATAAACGTGTTTCTTATCTGTACTTCAAAAAACAACCATCTTGTTTAAGCTGAAAAGGAGAATGACGATGCTGAAGATTAACAAAACCGTTGAGAACGGAAAAGCATTCTTTGAATTGGAAGGCCGTCTTGATACGGTTACGGCTCCTGACCTGGAAAATGAACTGAAAGCTTCTCTGAATGATGTGACCGAGCTTACACTGGACTTTGAAAAGCTGGAATATATCTCTTCTGCAGGACTGCGCGTGTTGCTTTCTGCACAGAAGCAGATGTCAAAACAGGGTACTATGAAAATTGTTCATGTTAATGATACGATTATGGAGATCTTTGAGGTTACCGGCTTTATTGATATCCTTACCATTCAGTAATACGGATTGGATTCAGCCGTATGTAACGGCGGAAAACGAACCTTCACAAAGAAGGATAAGCTGAATATTCGTAATACGGAGCATGCTGAATTGAACGGAGCAGCGGATGAATAAGATTACAATTACAAAATCTGAAGATGGACAGACTGTTTTTCGGGATATGGTTATGGACGCGATTGATCAAAACCTGTTTTCTTTACAGTCAGAAATTGAGTCCATACTGCAAGCTGCCGGCTGTCCGATGAAAACAAGATGGCAAATCCGCGTAGCCGTGGAGGAAATTTTTGTAAATATTGCGCATTATGCCTATGAACCGGAGAAGGGAAAGGCAACCATCAGAGTGGAAACCTCGGAAGAGCACTCCTGCGCTGTGCTTGTTTTTGAGGATCGCGGGATCCCGTACAACCCTCTGGCAAAAAAGGATCCAGATATAACTTTGTCTGCAAAAGAGCGGAAGATTGGCGGCCTGGGGATCTTTATGACCAAAAAGCTGATGGATGAAGTGTCATACGTCTATGATGATGGGCGAAATATTCTGACCTTGAAGAAAACGTGGTAAACAATGGAGGAACCATAATCTCAGGACTGAACATTCAGGCATCCGGTTCGGTTCCTTCAATGATCACGACATCTGCAAGATACACGTCCGAATCATTTTCTGTTTTTTTGCTGTTGATTTCCAGGTAAATCATCCGGACAGCTTTCCCGAAGTATGATCTTACGGTATAAACATCTTTTTGCCGAATCTGACCGACACAGCCGGCTTCTGTCATAACGCGGATGGAAAACTTCCCGCCGAGGACAAAGTCGTCAAACCACACTTCTGCAACGGACATACTGTCACCGTCACAGAGGGTTTGCAGGATCTGCTGTCGGGAACTGCCATCGTCATTGAGTTCGGTAACGCCGTCGACAGGGAAAGCAAGCCTGCGATGAGCAGTGCCAATGTTGCGAACTTTCTGCAGCGGAGTGTCAACCTGTACAATCTCTCCTGGAGAGGAGTCCTCGGCCTCCTCTTCAGGTTTTTTCTTTTTATTTGTCGGATAAGCCAGAAAGAACGAGCCGATCAGGATACTGATCAGAGCGGCAGGAATCTGATATTGTGCGAACAGAATGAATCCCGCGATTACGAAAAGAACCCCTAAAATTTTCAAAGGTGCTGCACCTGCTTCCTGAAAGAATTAAGAAAATTACGAAGGCTGATTCCGGTTTACAGCGTAATCATACAACGAGAAAGGAATCGTACCGGCTGACGGATAATAAAGGCTGATATCTCCGCAATAGCGGAATCCGAATCTGGTGTATAAATGGCGGGCGGCTGTATTGTCCGGAAGCGTATCGAGACGGATGGCATCTGCACCCCATTCAGCAGCCAGATCACGGACGGCGCTGAGAAGAAGAAAAGCGATCCCTTCTCCGTGATGATCCGGATCGACGGCCAGAAGATGGACAACAACTGCTTTCTGAGCTGGGAAAGACCAATGTGCTGTATCATAAACCGGATCTGCTTTCTCTGTCAGGATGACGGAGCCGATGATTGCGCCGTCGTTCACGGCTATAAGAAGAGAATTGGCGGAAGCGGCAGAGTTGATCTGATCGAGAACAGGATAAACTCCCTTTGTCCAGGTAGGGCGGACAGGGCGTGACTGCATTTTCTCAATCAGAGAATGATAGAACGACAATACGCTTTCTGACTCTTTGGGGACAGCTTTGCGAATGACAATCATATCTTAAACCTCCGGTCAGATGTTGCGTTGACAATAGCGGAAGGTACCGTTTTAGACAGCGGCGCAGTCAGAAATAACAGGGTAACAGCGTCTGTCCGAGACTGAAACGATAAAGACAGTTTACTATGAAACGGGGAAGAAAGGCAAGCATTATTCTTTGAATCCATTTTTCTGAGGGAGCGGACCGGCATGTATCCGCCGTTTTATTTTTGTATCTACTTATTTATAATATAAATAACGGGACAACCTGTTCCGGACATCTGGCTCATGCTGCGGTAAAACAGGAAGCAGGAGCAAGTCAAAAAAAGTATTGTACGGGAGAAGGCAGTAGAGAAAGCAGGTTTCCGCAGTCATGAAAAAGAAATGAAAAAATCAGTTGACAAACAGGTGTTTTTTTGCTATTATACGCAAGCGGCTGGATGATGGCTGTTGATTTTGAGTCTGCTGGTGTAGCTCAGTCGGTAGAGCAGCTGATTTGTAATCAGCAGGTCGGGGGTTCGAGTCCGTCCACCAGCTCCAATTTAATATGGGGGAATTCCCGAGTGGCCAAAGGGGACAGACTGTAAATCTGCTGGCGATGCCTTCGGTGGTTCGAATCCACCTTCCCC
>CADBOX010000271.1 GCA_902796415.1 uncultured Lachnospiraceae bacterium | reverse complement strand
GAAGGTCGTGAAGAATAAAGTCGCGCCGCCATTTCGTGAGACAGAATTTGATATTGTTTTCGGAGAGGGGATCTCTGTGATTGGTGATATTCTGGATCAGGCGGTTGAGCTCGGCATGATCGGCAAATCCGGTGCATGGTATTCCTATAATGGCGAGAAGATCAGTCAGGGACGGGAGAACACAAAGACATACCTGAAAAACAATCCGGAATTCTATGCCATGATAGAGAGTCAGGTCCGGGATAAAATGTTTGGAGTAATTCATACTGAAATCGTGGAGGATGTCCCGGAAGAGAATGTGGATGAAATTCCAGTAGGTATTGATGACATCCCAGTAGATCTAGAGGATCTGGATGTTGCCGGATAATTAAAAAAGAATACCTTCAGACCTTGATTTACAGATCTGAAGGTATTCTTTTTTGCTGCTATGGGAGCATATTTATATTAAAACTTGTGGCTGCCGCTGCTGCCTCTACCGGAGAAACTCCCGCCGGAGCGTCCTGTGAAGCCGCTGCCGCCAAAGTTGTGTCCGCCAAAGCCGCCACTAAAATGGTTATGGTGATGACCGCCCATGTGACGGAACATATCCCAATTATTATGATGAATATGTCTTCCACGATATCCTCTGAACGGAAGCCGGAACAGGCTCCCGAATAAAGCTATTAAAATGATAATGATTATCAGTAACATAACCGGCCTCCTTTCCCGTACTGTCTTTATGTTGATATTCTATACGAGCCAGAAGGGAGAATATACAAGAATCTGAGAAAAAAAGAATCCTCTAATTATCTTGTAAAGAAAAATAGAAGTGCCACAGATATTGCAGATTGTTTTAATTACGTTTTAATTTGCCTCGTTATACTCACAGTATCAAATTTATGAGAAAGCGAGGAAACAGAAAATGAAAAGAAACTTACTAAAACCTGCTATCCCTATTATGATGGCTTTAACCCTTACGGTTCCAGTTGCCTTTATAGCATATGCAGATGAGGCTAGTATAGTATCAGAAGATACTTCCAACAAGCAGAGAGAAACACAAGAAGGAACTACTTCTGAAAATCAGAAGAACACGCTAGTTGACGAACTCTCTGAACAGCAAAAAGACATACCAAGTAGCAAATCCTCCGGTGAGCAGAAGGGTGCGCCGGCGGGAGACGCTCCGGAAAAACCGAATGACATGACAAGTGGCGAATCTTCTGGCGAGCAGAAAGGTATGCCATCAGAACAGCTCCAAGGTAAACCGCATGATATGACAAGAGGTGAATCTTCCGGTGAGCAGAAGGGCGGGCCATCAGGTGAGTTCCCAGATAGACGGCATGACATGACAAGAGGTGAATCTTCTGGTGAACAGAAAGGTATGCCATCAGGCGAGTTTCCAGGTAAACCGCATGACATGACAAGAAGTGAATCTTCCGCTGAGCAGAAGGACACGCCGGCAGAAGAATCTAATAGCAAACAAGAAAATGCAAAAGCAGACACTCCTTCCGGTATACCTGAAAAGCAGAATAATGATTCGATGAACACTTTACAGGAAGCGATTTCTTACCTGAATGGGGATGGTGTTGAGAAAGATTACAAAAAGGCTCTCGCATTGTTTACAGAAGCGAGTGATGCTGGGAACAAAAAAGCTCCTCGATATCTTGGAATGATCTATGAACAAGGCCTTGGGGTAGAAAAAGATTATAAGAAAGCTGCAGAGTATTATACCTCTGGTGTGGAAGCGGGAGATCTGACAAGCGCTTATTATCTGGGACTCCTTTATGAGAAAGGCCTTGGCGTGGAACAGGATTATAAGAAAGCCGCAGAACTCTTTCTTTCAATAGCTGGCTCCGATAATAAATCAGCTACAGGTGTTGTTGATGCAATATATGAGCTGGGATCCTTGTATGAACAGGGATTAGGAGTTGATAAGAATGAAGACAAAGCCAAAGAGTTCTATAAAGAAGCATCACAATACGATAATCAGGATGCAGCCGAAGCGCTTGAGAGACTTACTAAATAGTACACATAATAACCTGTAGGGAATATAACCTGCAGGTTTTTCATGTCCTTGACTTTTGAACCGGTTTACTGGCGGAATTCGAATCCGCGACCTCGTCATTACCAATGAGGAATTGCAGTCTCAAAAAAGCTTGAAAGTATAAGCTTTTTTCAAGAAAACATGGCGAGTTTACCCTTAGTTTACCCTATTTGAGGATAGCGCGACTG
>CADBOX010000270.1 GCA_902796415.1 uncultured Lachnospiraceae bacterium | reverse complement strand
GAGTGCATTATCCAGCAGGATGGATGTAAGCTGAGCAAGCTGTTCCTGGTTTCCCGAAATATAAATACCTTCCTCTATATAGCTTTGGATCACTTTGCCATGGTCGAAGGCAAGGCTCTCAAAAGCAAGGGTTTCTCCGGTCACAGTCCGGGACAGGTCAACTTTCTCCATCGGGACTTCTCTGTTCTCTGCCCGCGAAAGATCCAGGAGCTGCTTTACAAGAGAGTCCATGCGTTCATTTTCATACCGGATGTTGGCCAGCCATTCGTTTTCCCCAATCTCCCTGGAAAGCAGTTCTGCGTTCGCTTCGATCACAGCTACAGGCGTTTTCAGTTCGTGCCCTGCATCGGAAATAAACTGCTTCTGCCGCCTGTCATTTTCCTCCAGCGGCCGGATGATCTGCTTCGACAGATACAGTGAAATGAAAAACAAAGCAGTCACCGCCGCGCCGCCAACGATCAGAAAATTATGGAGCAGTGTATTCATACTGCCTTCCGCTACCGTATTGTCCAGAAAAGCTACCAGCGTATATCCGCCCTTATCTCTGACGACATAGGAAAGATGCCCGGATACTCCGGATTGTCTGTTCTGTTCCAGCAGTTCTTCTGCTTTTTTTATCAGTTCTTCCTCACTGTACACATCCTTTTCTCCGTTATCAGATGCGAGAACCGTACCATTGTCCGCAATTGCAACCGAATAGAAGGTGGACAGCTGATAGTCCGGTCTGTCGTCTATCGGAGGCTTTTCCGGCCTTGTTCCCTGTTCTTCCGGTTTCCCCGGCAGCTGTCCGAGGTTGTAGAGTCCCACGTAGCGTTCCAGCATCTCGGAGTTCTTTTGTCTGATTTCCCGGTAACTCGCCAGCATGATCACAAACAGGGAAATAACAAATAAAAGAATGAGCGGCCCCATGATCGACAGTGTGATCTTCCTTCTGGAATTTTTAAACATCTTTCTCCCTCAGTTCATACCCCAATCCACGTACCGCCTTGATCTGGGTTTTTGAACCGACAAATGCCAGCTTCTTCCGTGTGAAAGACATATAGACTTCCACATTGTTGTATTCCGCTTCATTCTCAAATCCCCAGATCTTTACAGCAAGCTGTTCTCTGGTCAGGATCTGGCCTCGGTTGCCGAACATGTATTCCAGGATGCGGAGTTCCTTTTCCCCAAGCCTTACACTCTGGCCTGTAGTATGGCAGGTAAGCGTTGCCGATGACGTATCCAGTGAAAGATCACTGTATTCCAGATTTCCATCCTGAAAACCGGTACTGCGACGGCCCAGGGCACGGAGTCTTGCCAGAAGTTCCTTCGTCTGAAAAGGCTTTGTAAGGTAATCATCTGCGCCGCTGTCCAGGCCGGTCACCTTGTCATCCAGCTGGCTTTTTGCCGTCAGCATCAGGATCGGCGTCCTGATGCCCTTTTTCCTGGCCCTGCGAGCCACTTCGAAGCCGTTCATCTCAGGCATCATCACATCAAGAACGGCAATGTCATAAATGCCGCTCTCCAATGCCTCCAGGGCAGATGCTCCTTCCTCCATATGGTCTACGTCATACTTTTCCTGCTTCAGCAGGGCAGACAGTGCTGATGCCATCCTTTTTTCATCTTCTGCCAGAAGAACCCGCATTATTCCGCCGCCTTTCTTTCTGAGCATATGTAAATCTGTATCCATATGCGGCCTGCTTTCTCCGCTGTTCATCACTGACTCTTCTCACCGTTCGCTTGCGGTTTATCCCAAAGATACCTGAATCATAGTATTATACTTACCTCATAAAAAGGATGCCTGCGGTATAAAGGTTTCCACCTGAATGGTTGGATGGCACAAGGTCATCCTGCCTTGATGACATTGATTTACTCACTTTCATCGCAAAAGCAACTACAGCAAAGATCACAATCAGATTTCTGAAAATAGTCTCTTAGTTTTCTTACATCCTGAACAAACAGACTATCTGCCCCAATACCAGATGCTATACAATTGTAAGGTACTTCATCACATAATATCCTGTGATCCGGCAGTTCATTATATCTGCATTTTTTCCGCCACAGCCCTATGGGTATTATCACAGTAATACTCGCAACATCTATTTCTCTCAGTTTTCTGCAGATAACCTTCAATGTCACCCCGGAAAAAATAGCTTCATCTATGAGAGCAATCCTTTTCCCGCATATATCCGGTTCGGCATCATCAATTTGAATCTGTGTCTCAATAGATGTTTCTCTTGTACGGATATCATCCATAAAAAAAGTTCTGATCCCGCTTTTCTTTAGTTTATGGATGGTTTTTATCCCTGAGGCCTCTGAGAATCCATCCGCATATGATATTCCGGTATCCGGAACCGGTATAATATAATCTATCGTATCGATAACCTTTTCGGGAATAGAAAACGCCATCAAACGTCCGGCCTCATGCCTCAGATCATATACGCTCATTTTACCGATGATTTTCTGTGCAGGGTATTTATAGAACATCCTGAATGCGCAATGAGAGGCTTTCCATTTTTCCAGTGCTTTTACGTATGCATTCTCCGCAGCATCAGGATGATAGAGTTCCATATTCTCTGCATCTACCAGTTCAATTGCCTGCTTTATAATCTCTAAAGAGATTCCTTTTTCCAGAAAGTACTCTACATAGTTTCGATTAATATGTTCAGCCGCACCAAGCATGTATGCAGTTGAGTATCCCCAATCATTTTTCCTTTTAATTGGATCGATCACCTTTTCAATGACTGACAGCATTTCTTCTATTCCATATCTTTCCCCATAAATGGAATTCATGTAATTTGCTATCAGTTCTGAAGGAAGATTTCCCGGCTTTCTCCCTATCCCAAGTAATGACCCATCCACGATACCATCTCGTTTACAGGACTCCAGTTCTTTAATGAAGCTCTGTGCTAACGGATATGCCATAAGCATATTATTATGAGGATGAAAGGCTATTTTTACCGATGACGGAAGATATTCATTCAATACTTCGGTTTTTTCCAGAAGATCCTCCTGGTTCATGCAGCCAAATGTATCAACAATTGTTACAGCATACGGTTTTACTTTTGCCAGTTCCGCCACTGTTTCCCGCAGTTGATCAAGTGTATATCCTGCGGTATTGACCATGTTAAAAAACACCTTGTATCCTTGATCTGCCGCAGCTTTTGAAAAATTGACAGCTTCCTGCAGATCTTTTCTGTAAAAAGCTATGCGAATATACTTTATCTTTCCGTTTGAAGGAGATAATCTCTTTGCATCATATCGATCCGGTCTCACCATCAAAGCCAGATTTGCGGATACTGAAAGGTGATCCAACACTTTTTCCGCGTCACAAATATCAGAAAAATTAGTGGATCCATTTTCGTAGATAACTTCATTCAAGAATCCCGCTTCAACATAATCAACCTTTGCGTCGGATAATTTTTTTATCAAATACGCTGTTTCCGATTCTCCAAATTGCCAATTATTAATGTATCCCCCATCGCGGAGTGAACAATCCAATAACTGTACCATTCTGATACTGTCTCCCTCTGAGTCACGTCAGACCGGTTCAGGATTCCATTCCCGGAAGTCTGGTTTCTGGCGCAGAAATCACCTGTTGTCTGATTGACTGCTGATTAAGGATCTGACAAATTCAAGATCCTTAGGCGTGTCCACAGATACATTTCTGCAAGTCACTTCTACCATCCTCACAGGCATCTCCTGATCGATGAATCTGAGTAAATCACATTCTTCAATCTGTTCTAATCTGCTTCCAGGGGTTTCATTGTACAGGTTTAATGCTTTTGATGAAAAAGCTCCCAAACCCACGAACTTCATATAATCAAAATCCAGCCCCCCCTTTGGAAAAGGAAGCGGGCTTCTTGTTGTATAAAGCAGATTACCTTTTGTATTTGTAACCACTTTAATATTTGTATAGTCTATGACTTCCGGAGCTGTCTTAATGATCGTCATAGCATTAACACAGTCCATGCCGGATCTCTTTGCTTCTTCGGCGACAGCATCAATTGCATCCGGTTCGATTAAAGGTTCGTCACCACCAATTAATACATAGTAATCATAATACATCTTTTCCGACACTTCAAAGAGTCTTGAGGTAGGCGTATTATGATCCGGAGATGTCATGATATACCTCATGTTGTATTTTTTACACACTTCACCTATACGTTGATCATCTGTCGCAATTATAAGATCATCTAATGAGCCGGCT
>CADBOX010000269.1 GCA_902796415.1 uncultured Lachnospiraceae bacterium | reverse complement strand
CACGATGATGGTAACAATATAAGGAAGCATCTTATATAGTTCTTTCACCGCAATATGTGACCCGGTAGGGATAAAGAGATACAAAATGTACAAGCCACCAAAAAGCATGGATGCAATCACTGCGATATTTGGCCTCCAGATTGTAAAGATAACCAGGGCAATGGCCAGCCATCCCCTGTCGCCAAAGGCGTCGTTGGACCAGACTCCGCTGGCATAATCCATCACGTAGTAAAGTCCTCCGAGACCAGCGATCATACATCCGGCACACACAGAGATATATTTGTATTTTGTGATATTGATTCCGGCGGCATCAGCCGTAGCCGGATTTTCCCCGATAGCCCGGAGCTCCAGGCCGGTTCTGGTGCGATTCAGCACATAGGATGCACCGAAGGCAATCAGGATTGATATGTAGGCCAGAAAACCATAGGACAGGAATATCTTGCCGAACCATCCCAGGTTCTTCGCGAAGGGAAGGGACTTGCTAAAATACTCGCTTGTCCTGGAAAGGGCGATGGATGGCACCTGGCTTCCTGTCAATTTAATCAGAGATCCGCCGAAGAAATTGCCGAAGCCGACTCCAAATGTAGTCATGGCAAGACCTGTTACATTTTGGTTTGCCCGGAGGGTCACCGTAAGAAAACAGTACAGAAGGCCCATCAAGAGAGAGCCTGCCAGACAGCAAAGAAGCGGAATGAGGATTGCCAGCGCCGGATTAAGAGATCCTTCGGTACTGCGTTCATAGATGAAGGAACCGATAACTCCGGAGATAGCCCCTACATACATGACTCCCGGGATACCCAGATTCAGGTTTCCGGCTTTTTCCGATATGGTCTCACCAGTACATCCGAACAGAAGAGGTACTGCCTGTGCCACTGCACGGGGGATAAAACTGATTAAGTCAAACATTATTCCTCTCCCTCCTTTCCGGCTTTTTTACGGAAGCTTAATTTGTAATGAATAAAGAATTCACTTCCTATGATAAAAAACAGGATGATTCCTGTAAGAATGTCCCCAAAAGACTGATTCAACTGATACATTGCAGAGATTTCACTGGCCCCTCGCTCCAGGAATCCAAGCAGAAAACTTGACAAAATCATTCCACCCGGGCTGAAGTGTGCCAGCCAGGCCACCATAACACCCAGGAATCCGCGGCCACCGGCGAGGGTGGTCGTGATGGTGTGATCCGTTCCTGCTACCATAAGAAAACCTGCAAGACCGCAGACTGCGCCGGAAAGCAGAAGAGTACGGAGAATAATCCGCCCAACTCTTATGCCGACATATCTGGCGGTAGAGTAGCTTTCTCCTACAACGGAGATCTCATATCCGTGCTTACTGTACTTCAGATAAATATGCATGGCGATTGTCACACCGGCTATAATCAGGATATTCAGAAGATATTTGTAGTCTCCGATTACCGGGAGCCAGCCCTGCATCTCATTCTGGTTTATGATACCGACATTACCGGATCCCTTGGGAACCTCCCACACGATAACAAAATAAGCCACCAACTGAATCGCAACATAATTCATCATCAATGTAAAAAGTGTCTCATTGGTATCCCATTTTGCTTTAAAAAAGGCTGGAATTCCGGCCCACACTGCCCCCGCAGCGACGGATGTCACAAGCATGACCACGATAAGGAGAGGCTGGGGAAGCGATTTCAGATAGATCATACAGGTTGCTGTTACCAAGGCACCTATCAATACCTGCCCTTCTCCTCCAAGGTTCCAGAATTTCATCCGGAAAGCGGGAGTAAGCGCCAGGGATACACATAGAAGGATAGCAACTTCTTTACCCAGGATCCATATCTTACGCTGGGTGCCGAATGCTCCTTTAAACATGGTTCCGTATACACTTACGGGATCCAGCCCCGTTGTTATGGAAGTGATAACTGCGCAGATCACCAAGGCCAGGATAATCGCCAGGATTCGTACAGTCCAGGACTGGTACCACTCCATATGTTTTCTTTTAGTAATATGAAAAAAAGGTTCTTTATTCTTTATTGCTGTTTTATTATTACTGCTCATCTGAGGTTTCTCCTCCCAGTCTGGTCATCATCATTCCGATCTGTCTCTTGTCAGCAGTTGGCCCGTCCACGATACCACTTACCTTTCCACCGCAAAGTACCAGGATCCTGTCACAAAGCTCAAGCAGAACATCCAGGTCTTCCCCAACATAGATGACCGCAACCCCGTTCTTCTTCTGCTGGTTGATCAGGTCATATATAGTATAAGAAGAGTTGATATCCAATCCCCTTACGACATATGCGGATAACAGTACGGTGGGAGAAGAAGAAATCTCCCGGCCAACCAGAATCTTCTGCACATTTCCACCGGAAAGTCTGCTGACCGGTGTGGAAAGTCCCGATGTCTTTACATCCAGTTCATCCACTACCTTCTGGGCCAGTTCCTTTGGTGTTTTTTGATCCGTAAATACACTTCGTCCCTTTCGGAAAGACCGGAGCATCATATTATCTGTGATATCCATATTAGCTACCAGGCCCATACCCAGACGATCTTCCGGAACAAAGGAAAGTGCGACACCTTTCGCAGCGATATCAACGGGGTTCCGCCCGGTGATGTCTTCTTCCGTCCCATCGTCATTGATATAAGTGATGGTCCCACTCCGAACTCTTTTTAGCCCCGCTATCGACTCGAGCAGTTCCTTCTGACCGCAGCCGGAGATACCTGCCACTCCCAGGATTTCTCCTGCGTAGGCCGTAAAAGAAACATCATCCAGCTTCAGGATGCCATCCCGGCTTCTGACACGAAGGCCATCTACCCGGATACGCGGCTTTACATTCTGTGGTTCAGGACGTTCTATGTTCAATTTTACCTCGTGGCCTACCATCATGTTGGTCATTTCCTGGGCGTTGGTCTCTTTTGTGATCATATCCCCGATGAAACGGCCTTTTCTAAGAACTGCCACACGATCTGACAATTCTTCCACCTCATGTAATTTATGTGTGATGATTACGATGGCCTTACCGTCTTCCCTCATATTGCGCAAAACTGCAAAGAGCTTATCTACTTCCTGTGGGGTCAACACTGCCGTAGGCTCATCAAGAATCAGGATATCAGCACCACGGTACAAAACCTTAACAATCTCCACCGTCTGCTTCTGGGACACGGACATGTTGTACACTTTTTGGTTCGGATCCACATCAAATCCATAGTTATCACATATCTGACGGATCTTCTCCGATGCCTTTGCCAGATCCAGCCCACCGGGTTCTTTCAGACCAAGTACAATGTTCTCCGCCGCAGTAAAGACATCCACCAATTTAAAATGCTGGTGGATCATCCCAATCCCGTAAGTAAAAGCTTCATAGGGGGAACTGATGGTCACAGGATTCCCATCTATATAGATCTGCCCCTCATCCGGATAATAGATACCCGAAAGCATATTCATTAATGTGGTCTTGCCACTACCGTTTTCTCCCAGAAGTGAAAGGATCTCTCCCCGGTAAATGTCAAGGTTCACCCCATCATTCGCCTGAACCGTACCAAACACTTTCTTTATATTTCTCATGGAAACTGCAGCTATTCTGTTATCCATATGAATCACACCCTCTCTTCTCATTTGCCTGTCCCGGCGCGGAACCATATCAGCCGGGACCGTCCCGGGGCAAGCAAATCAGGTAAGAAAGCCCCGGATATGCCGGGGCTTTCCTGACTTTCATACTGTTGTTATCTAGAATTTTGTATCGAGCAGATTAATACCATCGATCTGAAGATCGAAGTATGGAGCGGAACGATATTCGGACTCATGGAAATAACCATCAGCGATAACTTCTGTATCTTTTTCGTACGCTTCGTCAGTATCCACATCAGCCATATAACTGTCAAGGGCCTTACCTTTTACTGTGAAAGCTGCTGTATCAAATACATGAGCCTCTCCGGCTGCCAGCTGAGCTTTCACTTCGTCAATCTTCTCCTGAGTACCTGCTGCAGCTGCCTGCTCATTCACTTCTGTCAGCTCAACAGAACCTGTCTCAAGGGTTCCGGTCCAGTCAGTATCGATAGCTTTTCCATCCATGGCTGCTTTGATTGCATACTCATAATATGGAGCCCAGTTGATTCTGGAAGAGATAATGAAGGTATTCGGGCAGGACTCTACCGTGGATCCGTTGTAGGATACGTCCGGAACTCCGGCTTTTTCACAGGCTGTAGGAGCACCCATGGAGTCTGCATGCTGGCTGATCAGAACGCAGCCGCCATTGATCAGTTTTGTCGCACCTTCTTTTTCTGCTGTCTCATCATACCAGGAACCGGTAAATGTTACATCCATTGTAGCGGTCGGACAGATGGAGCGAGCGCCTAAGAAGAAGGAAGTATAACCGGATACAACCTCTGCGTAAGTATAAGCACCAACATAACCAATCTTAGCTTCTTCTGCTTTGATAGTTCCTGCTTCAATCATC
Organism: uncultured Lachnospiraceae bacterium; assembly: GCA_902796415.1. GTDB lineage: Bacteria > Bacillota > Clostridia > Lachnospirales > Lachnospiraceae > Anaerobutyricum. The sequence goes on along the minus strand of CADBOX010000269.1, from coordinate 1,544 downwards.
TCATTGAGCTTCATTCCTGCAGCAACGCCGGCAAGAAAACGACCTTCGTAAATAGAAGCAAATGCATTGTGATAATTGTCCAGACCTTCTGTATGTGCTTTTGTTCCGGTAGAATGACAGAACTGCACATCCGGATACTCTTTCGCTGCCTGGATCATATAATCTTCATGACCAAAGGAATCTGCAAAGATAATTCCACATCCTGCATCCACCATCTCTTCGGCCGCATCAAAACATTCCTGGCCTTCCGGGATATTGGTCTTTATAATGTAATTATCCTCACTGATACCGAGAGTTTTACATGCCTCCTTGGCACCATTGATGAAGTTCAGGTCATAGGTTGAGTTCTCATCATGGAGACAGATAAAACCAACCTTAAAGGAACCGGCATCTCCCGCACCCTCAGTGCTCTCGCCACTGTTGCTGCCACCTTTGCTGCCACAGCCTGCAAGAACTGTCATAACGGTCAGTGCCATAACTAAAAGTAACACCAAACTCTTCTTTCTCATTTCTTTTTTCCTCCTAAAAATAGATCAGGTGTTAAAACAAACGATTCTGTTTCGTTCGTTTACATAAAATATTTATCATAAAGACGCATCCTGCGTCAACATGAACTTTAGTTCTCTATCAGAATAGATTGTAATAAAATCAGAAAATCAAAGTGTTTCAACCTGACAAAATGTCAGATTATCATCCTCCATGGACTCGATACAAGCCAGGGGTTCAATCCGGATGCCTTTGCTGCGAAGAGCATCTCCACCGCCCTGAAAGCGCTTCTCGATGGCAACTGCGGCACCGGCCACCTGAGCTCCTGCCTGACTGCACAAATCCACAAGACCTATCAGAGCATTGCCACTTGCCAGAAAATCATCCACCAGAAGTACATGGTCGTCACTGGTCAGATAATCACTGCTTACCACCACATTGTAATCGATCCCATGGGTAAAAGAATGCACCGGTACAGAATAGATGTCCCCATCCACATTGCTGGTCTTATGTTTTTTGGCGAATACCACCGGAACACCCATACTCATCCCCGCAGCTGCAGCGATGGCAATCCCGCTGGATTCGATGGTTAGAATCTTAGTCACACCCGAATCCTTAAAAAGGCGTGCAATCTCCTCCCCAATCTCATATAAAAAAGCTGTGTCAATCTGTTGATTCAAAAAACTTCCGACTTTCAGTATCCCTCCGGGCAGTATCTGGCCTTCCTTCTTTATCTTTTCTTCCATCCCCCGCATATCATAAATCTCCTTTAAACTAAAGTATAAAAGGACACCCGTAAGGCGTGTCCTTCGTCTTCTATATTATAATGTTAAACAATAAATTCTCTAAAGTCAATGAAAAAGGTTGAATGATATTTATTCCTTAACAAATATCATCTTACTCTTGTCAAAGTCCAAAACGGTTATTTTGGAACCGTCCACGGCATAATTCGCAGAATTCTCTTCACCGACAAACTTCCCATCCTGTAAGGTGTATTTGTTCCCCATCATTTCGATCTGTGTACCATTGACCACAAGATCCATGTTTACAATCTTTTT
>CADBOX010000268.1 GCA_902796415.1 uncultured Lachnospiraceae bacterium | reverse complement strand
CTATATGCCGGAGCTGGAATGGCCGATCGCATACCCTCTGGTGATCCTGGTAAGCATTGCCATCGTTGTGTTCTGCCTGATCCTGTTCAGGAAGAAAAAGTGGCTGTGAGGAGTTATTAAACAGAAGTATAAAAAATGATTTCATAGAGCAGCATAACGGCAGAGCCCGCCACTTCGGTGGCGGGTTTTTCAGGCAGAAAGCCATGCGCCTGTTATCATTAAGATCAGGGCAGCGACAAACAGGAGTCCGGGTATTTCACGGAAGATAATGAGAGAGAGGCTGACGCCTATGAAGGGGGCTACTGCATAATAAGCGCTTGTTCTTGCTGCTCCGAGTATTCTCTGTGCATAGACATAGAAATAAATGCTGAGTCCGTATGCGACAAAGCCAAGTAGAAGAATGACAGGAATTGTCCAGAGATAATGGATCTGCTCGCCGCAGATGAGTCCAATCACAACAGAGCCGGAGCCTGAAAAAAGACCTTTGATCATAACGATCTGAAGAGGATCCCTGGAAGAAAGTCTTCTTGTACAGTTATTCTCAATGCCCCAGCAGATACACGCAAGCAGAACAAACAGGGATCCTGAGTTGAATTGAAGACTCGAAACATCCTCAAAAGATAAAAGCATGCAGGATGCTGTCACAAACAGGATTCCGAACCAGAGCCTTGTTGAGATTGCTTCCTTGAAAATAACCAGAGCAATGATGGCAGTGGCAACAATTTCAAAGTTGTTAAGCAGAGAAGCGTTGGCTGCTGTGGTCATGGTGAGTCCAAACAGTAAACAGACAGGAGCTGCGATATCAAGTACGATCATTGCAATCGTAAAGGGAAGATCCTTTCTTGTAAGACGGGATTCTGCTTTTGATGTGCCGGAAACTTTTCGAAAAGATCCCATCAGGGTCATTCCCAGACCTGCACCCAGATACAGAAAACCTGCCATCAGAGTAGAAGGCATAAAGGAAAGCATCACTTTTGAGAAGGGTGAGCTTATGGCATACAGCGCGGCTGCGGTGATCGCGAGGAATATGCCATGTTTCATTTGTGGCTTCAAGGGTTTAACTCCGAAACAATGTATTTGATAATGAATAAAGTGTTTGATATCATACTGGATGATTGCCGCAGCGATGACAATAACCAAATGTGGAGGGTTGTTCGTTATTGAACAAATCATGCGATCTGTTCGGAGGTGCTCATATGGATCGGAGACAGCAGAAAACAAGAACCGCTATTTTTCAGGCATTTAACCGGCTTCTGGAACGGAAGCATTTTAACAGTATTACAGTTCAGGAGATTCTGGATGAGGCGAATATCGGCAGAAGCACATTCTATTCTCATTTTGAGACAAAGGATGCTCTGCTGAAGGAAATGTGCACAGATATTTTCAATCATGTGTTTTCACACGAACTGAGCGCAGAGACATCGCATGACTTTTCCCTATCGGATCATGGTCTGCAGGAGAAGATCACGCATCTGCTCTATCACCTGAAGGATAACAGGGGAAATGTGCTGGGCGTTTTATCCGGTGAGAGTGGAGAACTGTTTATGCGGTACTTTAAAGAGTACCTTATCACAATGTTTGAACAGTATCCGGACAGCATCAGGGAAGACGTGCCGAAGGAATTTGCCCTGAATCATCTGGTAGGAAGCCTTGCGGAAGCAGTGCGATGGTGGATTGGAACCAGAATGAACATGCCGCCTGAAGAATTGTCGGTTCATTATCTCAGACTGATCGGATACAGCATTTGAACCCGTTCTTTTGTAATTCAAAAGATTTCTCCGGTAAAATTTCAACAAAAAAGGTTGCGACCGGCGGGGAGAAGCACATATTTATTCATTATTTCTAAATTCAATATGATTATCGTAAGACTGGCAAGAAAACTCCATCCGATGCGATATAAAAACCTGGCTTTCTGGGATTTTTATATCTTCCGCTCAAGCATCGGTTGGGGAGGGATTGCCCGGGACATCACGCCAATTCCTCTTCTTTACATATCTTCCGCTCTTGACATATTTGCGTTTGTGTTCTTCTGTCCT
>CADBOX010000267.1 GCA_902796415.1 uncultured Lachnospiraceae bacterium | reverse complement strand
CAGCTGGTTTCTCACAGGAAAGCACTTGTGAAACAAATAAAGGATATTCAGAAGGAATTTGAAAATTGTAATTAAAGGTTTCATAATTATTTATTATATCAAATCAGTAAGGTTTAAGCTAAAAATCTTTTCAGAATTTCAGTAACACGCTGCGTTGCTTTGCCGTCTCTTATATCAAAGAAAGCTTCTGAAAACGGTTTGACTTTTTCGTGTTCAAAATCTTTGTCTGCAATGGCCTGTGACAATTCTTCACATGTCACTACGATCTTTCCGGGAACGAAATTCTCATAACTGAAATAAAAATCTCTTTCCATAATATATTCTTCCATATCGAAAGCATAAAAAAGCATGGGGATATCCAGCAATGAGGCCTCGAATATTACAGATGAGTAATCCGTTATAAGCAAGTCAGTAACGAACAGGAGATCATTTACTGAAGGATAATCACAGACATCGATGATCCTGTTCGAATACTCCGCAGGAAACGGATGTTTTTCAGTCACGAAAGGATGATGCCGCAGCAATATTACATATTCATCACCTGCTTTATCTATTATTTTTGCCAAATCAGCCTTTTCAAACGGATAGTATCCGTCATTCTTTATCGTTCCCCTGAAAGTAGGTGCAAAAAGAATGATTTTTTTTCCAGCTGTCTGTGGATACTTATTAAAAAACTCTGTTCTGATATGTTCTTTATAGCTATCATTGAAGAAAATATCAGTTCTGGGAACACCGGGAGATACAACTTTTCTGAGCGGAAGTCCGAATGCTTCTGCATACCATCTTCTGACATTCGAACTGCTGACAACAGCTAAATCATAATTTCTATGTGCCTTGCCGGCCTGCTTTGGCGCATCCAGTTTTCCGATTCTGGAAAAGCCTACTGTTTTAAATGCACCGCATGCATGCCAGATCTGGACAAATTTAGTTTCGCTTCTGATAGAAAGAAAATACAATGCCGGAACATATTCATCGATAAGAATGACTTTGCTGGAAGCTGCAATTTTTGCAAATTTTCGCAGTCCTGCCAATGAGGTCTCCTGGAAAGGTGTTGTTGACAGATAAAAAACGCACTTAACAGTTTTATCCTTTGAGATGTCGTTATACACAAACTCCATATTGTCTGTAAGAACTGTGGAACGCTGAGAAATAAAAGCCAGCTGTCCGCTCGTTACAGGCTTTTGTTTATAATGTTCATACCAAAATATAATATATGCTCGTTTCAATCCTGTTCTCAGCCTTATAAATATCGTTTTTATCGCACTGTAACGCTGTTTCCTGATTACCGTATTTTCCTTTGAAAAATCATCTGTTTCAATATTGTTTGTACCCGTAAGTGATTTTGCTATTTTTTTAAGCTTGCCGATTTTTGATTTTTTGATTTGAGGTTTTGTGTATCTGAACCATATCGATGTTGGATCTTTTTTTTCAGCAGTATAGTTTTCGGAATTAAATAAAATATGGTCTTTGTATATTACAGCACGCACATTATCAGCGATTTCGCCGTCAGCCATAAGATCGAAGGACAAAGTGAATTCCTGAGAAAGACCCTGTGTTTCCCAAAAGATATTATCCAGTTTATATCTGTAAACACCAGAAAAGGAACAAATGCTGTTTTCTTTATCAATTGACTGAAGAACCATTGGAATAAATCTATCCTCACGGTCACTGACAAAATGCAGGATAAGTTTAGGTTTGCATAATTCAGAGCATCCGAATATCCTGCCATTTGCTACTATGCACATTGTGTTTTTCAGAATTGTAACAGTATTTATTTCAAGAAAATAATCCATATTATTTTTCCTCTGTATCCTCATCAAGTATCCATCTGCAAACGCGTTCAGAAGAATGGCCGTCGCAGGAACGCATAAATTTATTGCCGAAAATTTCTCTCTTCTTTTTGTATCTGTCGATCTGACTTTCTGTTTCTTTGATGCATTCTATCAATTCTTTGGTGTTTTCAGAAACAGGACCGTACTGATATTCTTCATAATCGTAATAAAAACCACGTCTGTTTTTATATTCATTGCCGTCATAAGCAAAAAAGACAATGGGTTTTCCGGTAAGGAAATAATCAAAAATAACCGAAGAGTAGTCAGTCACCAGCACATCACAAATCAACAGCAGATCATTGATATCCCTGTGATTCGAAAAATCATGGAAAAAGCCGTCATACTTTTTGTCCAGATTATAATTATTTCCGCTGTTTTTAATCACTTCATATACGGCAGGATGCCATTTCAGTGCAAAAATGTACTCATCAGAAAGCTCATTATACAACATATCT
>CADBOX010000266.1 GCA_902796415.1 uncultured Lachnospiraceae bacterium | reverse complement strand
CACATGCTTTGATCATAAGACGCAGATCATTCACGACTTTCTTCATAAAACCACCTCTCATCCTCATTATAAATGAGCGGTTCTCTTAATGTCAACAGATATTATCTTTAGCAAAAATATTAATAAATATTTACTAAAAAACTATACTGTTTCACATAATTTATTTACATATGTAAATAAATTTAGAAAAAAAGGGGGTCAGACCCCCTTTGGGGGTCTGACCCCTTAGTCACTTAAGTTATCAACTATTGTGTTCTACTGCGCTATGTACGATTTCTCTCATCTGAGGCCATGTCTTCATGTAGAGATCCATGTAGAATTTGTACTTCTCGTGATTCTCCATGTTCGGAGTGAAAGTCTTGTCCACGCGAACCAATGTCTCAGCTGCTTCTTCAAAGTCTTTGAATAATCCTGCACCAACGCTGGCGATGATGGCATCACCCAGACATCCTGCACTCTGGTTCTCAACAGTTGTATACATCGGAACACCGATGATGTCACAGTGCATCTGCATCCAGAAATCGGAAGTACAGATACCGCCAGCTGCGTAGATCTCTTTTACGTCATAGCCGGCTTCTTTCATGCTGACGATACAATGGTTTGCACCATAAGCAACACCTTCATAAACGGCTCTGGCGATGTGAGCTGTGGTTGTACCGATGGATAATCCCCAGAAGATACCACGTGCTTTGGAATCTGCATAAGGAGCACGGTTGCCCTGGAAATCGGAATTCATAACAACACCTTCACAACCGATCGGAATCTGGGCTGCTTTCTCAGTGATCAGATCATAGATATTCATCTCGCGCTCGGTAGCTTCCTGTAACCAGGAACCTGGAAGAAGATTATTTCTGAACCATGTAAGGATAGCACCGGAGGATGTCTGTCCACCCTCAAGGAGGCTGGTACCTTCATACATACAGTTAGGATATGTTCCGTTAACACCGTCCTCATGGAAATCTGTCTCGGACAGACCTAACAGACAGCTGGATGTTCCACCGATCAGGGTCATGCCGTTTGGTTTAACTCCACCGACACCAAACATACATGCATTACAGTCTGCAGTTCCTTCCACAACGATTGTCTTCTCGGAAAGACCGAATTCTTTGGCTGCTTCCGGGCTTACCGGTCCGATCACAGCGCCTACAGGAAGAATCTCTTCCGGAACTTTATCAAGGAAATCACCGATGCCAACTGCCTCTAACAGATCCTTCGGGTATCCGCCGTTTCTGTCATCGTAGTTCCAGCGGAAAGCAGCGATGGATTTACAAACGGTAAGTTTGCCGGTCAACTGAAGGTTCAGCCAGTCTTCAAAATCGAAGATGGTTTTTGCTTTGTCCCATACTTCCGGCTGGTTCTTCTTGGTCCACATTAATTTCGGGATCATGGTATCTGCACGGAAACTCGGTTTATAAAATCTGGTTGCCGGATAAGCATCACGGATCTTATCGATCTCTGCTGCTTCTGCTGCTGCACGAACATCAGGCCATAACATCGGCTTGCGAACAGACTGATTGTTCTCATCCAGGAATACGATGGTACTTGTGGTAGCATCACAAGTTACAGCAACGATATCTTCCGGATTCACACCGGATTTCTTGATAGCACCCGGAATAGCCTCCTTCAGTGCTTCATACCAGTCTTTATCATCCTGCTCTGCCCATCCGTTCTGAGGATAGGTTGTGGGATACTCAGCAATATCATAAGCTCTGTTCTGTCCCCTGAGGTCAAAAATAGCAACACGCACACTGCCGGTTCCACAGTCAATACCCATTAAGTATTTCATCTTGTAACTCCTTTCTACGTATAAATGTGTAGTATATCATTTCCCAATCTGGGGGTCTGCCCTCGCAGTCCGTCAGACTGATCTGGTTCATGAATTATTTAGTTCATAAATGCTTTCACTGACTCATAGACGCCTTTGCCATCAAGTCCATACTTCTCCAAAAGCTTCACGGCAGGACCGGATTCTCCGAAGACATCGTTGACACCGATACGTTTCACAGGAACCGGTGCATTTTCGGACAGTACTTCACAGACTGCTCCTCCAAGCCCGCCGATGATGGAATGCTCCTCTACGGTCACGATCTTGCCGACTTCTTTTGCTGCTTTGATGATCAGTTCTTCATCAATCGGTTTGATGGTGTGGATGTTGATCACTCTTGCATCAATACCATCTGCCTCCAGCAATTTGGCTGCTTCCAAGGCAGAGTTCACGCAAAGACCTGTGGCGATGATGGCCACATCTTTACCTTCTCTCAGAGTCACGCCTTTCCCGATCTCGAACTTGTAATCTTCTCCATCATTGATTACCGGTACAGCGAGACGTCCGAACCTTAAGTACACAGGACCTTCCATCTCATAGGCCGCCTTTACAGCAGCTCTTGCTTCTACGTCATCCGAAGGGTTGATGATGGTCATACCCGGAATCGTACGCATCAGCGCAATATCCTCATTACACTGATGGGTGGCCCCATCTTCTCCTACAGAGATACCGGCGTGGGTTGCACCGATCTTCACGTTGAGATGGGGGTATCCGATGGAGTTGCGAACCTGCTCAAAAGCACGGCCTGCGGCAAACATGGCAAATGTGCTGGCAAAGGGAACCAGACCGGTGGTGGAAAGACCAGCGGCGATGCCCATCAGGTTTGCTTCCGCGATACCACAATCATAAAATCTGTCAGGAAATGCCTTCTTGAAGGTCGCGGTTTTGGTCGCTCCTGCCAGGTCGGCATCCAATACTACCAGGTTGTCGTGTTCCTTACCAAGTTCAGCCAAAGCATTCCCATAACTATCTCTCGTAGCAATCTTCTTTACTTCTGACATAATGCTTCCTCCACTTTTTTCAGATCTTCCATCGCAATCGCGTACTCTTCATCATTCGGAGCCTTACCATGCCATCCTGCCTGGTTCTCCAT
>CADBOX010000265.1 GCA_902796415.1 uncultured Lachnospiraceae bacterium | reverse complement strand
GGTATGCCGGGGGATAGCGGGGCGTTATCCTTTTCCATGGCTTCATTTTATCGGCTCCTCCGGGCTTTTGCCATGGGTTAACGATACGTTTCCTTTTTCCATGGCTCCAGTTCATCTACACTTACGGTTTCATGCCATGGATTTTCATCACATTATCTCTTTCCATGGTTTCACCTCTTCAACCTCTTTGGTTTGGTACCATGGATTTACAGCATATTCCCTTTTCCCATGGTTTCACCTCTACTACACCTACGGTTTCATGCCATGGATTTACATTATACTATCTCTTTCCATGGCTTCACCTCATCAACTATTCTAAATTAATGCCATGGATTATTACACACTTCTTCATTCCCATGGCTCCGCCTCACCAACCCCTTAAAAAAAGCCCCCTATCTGCAACAATAAAAAGAATGGCAGAGGAATTTGAAAGCGACTTTGTACCACAGGAAAGGATGGCACCATGATGCCATCCTTTCCGAGGAACAACGGAGCTTGAAAAACCTCTGCCATTCTTTTATTAATTACAAGCGAAGGGGGAGCCCCCTTCCTTTATCATTTCGCTACAATATTCACGATCTTGCCGGGAACATAGATTTCCTTGCGGATGGTACCGGTAAGTTTACTTCCCAAGGCTTCCTTGGCTTTGGCCAGGACATCATCCTTGGCAGCGTCCACCGGGATATCGATAACAACTCTGGTCTTGCCATTGACCTGAACCGGAATCTGGATCTCATCATCTTTCATGGCTTCTTCATCGTATGTAGGCCAGGTCTGGTCAAATACAGAATCACTATGACCGAACTGCTCCCACAGTTCCTCAGCGATATGAGGAGCAAATGGAGCCAGAAGGATGGTGAAGGTCTCCAGGGTCTTGCGGTCTACGCCGCCCTTCTTGGTAAGGTCGATGAGGGCATTGTTGTATTCCATGAAGCCGCTGACTACAGTATTCAGACTGAAGGAATTCAGTCTCTGGGTGATATCGAAGACCAGTTTATTGCGGACTTTGAGGAGTGCCTTGTTCTCCGGGACATCCTTATCCAGGTTCTCCATAACCATCTTCCAGAAGCGGTTAAGGAAACGATAGACGCCGTCGATTCCTTTGTCATCCCACTCGGAATCCAGTTCCGGCGGACCTACAAAGAGCTCGTACATCCTCAGGGAGTCACAGCCGTAATCTCTTACCAGATCATCAGGAGAAACCACGTTTCCTTTGGACTTACTCATCTTGATTCCGTTCTTGCCGGTGATCATACCCTGGTTAAAGAGCTTGGTAAACGGCTCGTCGAAATCAATCACACCGATATCACAGAGGAACTTGGTATAGAATCTGGAGTAAAGCAGATGGAGAACCGCATGTTCCACACCACCGATGTACATATCCACCGGAAGATACTTGTCTGCCTTCTCACGGTTAACCAGTTCTTTATCATTCTTATTATCCACATAACGGAGGAAATACCAGGAAGAGCCGGCCCACTGAGGCATGGTGTTGGTCTCTCTCTTGGCCGGAGCACCACATACGGGACAGGTGGTGTTCACCCATTCCTCGATGTCTGCCAGTGGGGATTCTCCGGTACCTGTCGGCTGATATTTGTCCACATCCGGAAGGAGCAGAGGAAGCTCTTCTTCCGGTACCGGTACACAGCCACACTTCGGACAATGTACGATCGGGATGGGCTCGCCCCAGTAGCGCTGGCGGCTGAATACCCAGTCACGAAGCTTGTAGTTGGTGGTTTTCTTGCCGAAGCCCTTCTCCTCGATCATCATAGGAGCTTCCACCTTAAGGACTGCAGACTCCATACCGTTCCAGTCACCGGAATTAATCATGGTTCCCACCGCATCCGTATAAGCTTCTGTCATATTTTCAATCTCCACGCCATCCTTTGCGATGACCTGGCGGATCGGGATATCGAATTTCTTTGCGAACTCAAAGTCACGGTCATCATGGGCAGGTACACACATGATGGCACCGGTACCGTAATCAGCCAGAACATAGTCGGAGAGCCAGATCGGAATCTCCTCCCCGCTCAGAGGATTGATGGCATAGGAACCCGTGAACACACCGGTTTTCTCCTTATCCTGCATCCTGTCTACATTAGACCGCATGGAAGAATCAAAAATGTATTTCTCCACAGCTTCTTTGGTCTCTTCTGTAGCAAGGCTGGCGGACAATGCATGTTCCGGAGCCAGGACCATAAAGGTAGCACCGTAAAGGGTGTCCGGTCTTGTAGTATAAACACGGATCTTATCTTCTCTTCCGGCAACCTGGAAATCGACTTCCGCACCATAGCTCTTGCCGATCCACTCAGTCTGCATCTTCTTAACTTTCTCAGGCCAGTCCAGTTTATCCAGATCATCAAGGAGTCTGTCCGCGTATTTGGTGATACGGAGCATCCATTGCTTCAGATCCTTTTTGGTGACAGGAGAACCGCAACGCTCACATACTCCATTTACTACCTCTTCATTTGCAAGACCTGTCTTACAGGACGGACACCAGTTAATGGGCATCTCCTTCTCGTAGGCAAGCCCTTCCTTGAACATCTTCACAAAGATCCACTGAGTCCATTTGTAGAAAGAAGGATCCGTGGTGTTCACCTCGAGATCCCAGTCATAGACAGCAGCGATCTCGTTGATCTGACGTTTGATATT
>CADBOX010000264.1 GCA_902796415.1 uncultured Lachnospiraceae bacterium | reverse complement strand
CTGCAGGAACAGACATTTTAGAAATTTGAGTTTTAAGATAGGTAACAGATTCTTCTACAGAATCTTTTTTTGCGGCCTCTTTAGTTATAAAGGACGCAGTTGGTTCTGCGGCAAAAAGTGAAAGACAGAGAAAAGCGGCAAGGACAAAGGAAATTATTTTCTTCATATATAAAGTATCGGAAAACAGAGGCCCGGAGTTTATTCCTCCGGCTTGCGGTCTTTTACCTTTTTGGCTTCTTTTTCAGCTTGTTTTTCTTTAGCAAGGCGGAGTTTTTCTTCTGCCTTAGCTTTTTTCTGAAGCTTACGGGCAGCGCGTTCCTCTGCATCTGTTGGAGGCGCCTTCATTTTTGCAACAAGAATAAACAACAGCGCAAAAATAATTCCAGCCCCAAAAGCTATAAGTGCCAGCACCGACACAGGAAGTTCTGTGTATGTCTTAAAAAACCAGAAGGTACAAACATTATTAAGATTAAGCCCAATAAAAAATGCCATAAAAATGACAATCAGTAAAATTAAAACTAATGTGACTACCATATTATAGAAGAATTTACCTCACATTCCAACTACTGTCAATTAAGTAAAAAATAATTACACAAAAACAATTTTCCAGCTCTCATTTCCTGTTTTTGACATTTTTGAACAATATTATATGTAGAAAAATAAGCGCGTTTGTGGCGGCGCTATGCTTAATTTTTTTTGAGAGGAAAAATATGGATAAAAAATTTGAGGATTTGACTTTTATTGATGACTGGATGTTTCAGGCTGTAATGCATGAGCCTGGTATTAGTGAAGAAGTTGTTGAAAGACTTTTACATGTTAAGGTAGATAAAATAGTTTACCCGGAACTTGAGAAACCAATAAAGCCCTTCTATACAACCAAAGGTGTTCGGTTAGATGTTTATCTGAAAGATGATAACAGAGTAATTGATGTTGAAATGCAAACCTATAAACATGATGCAATCGGTAAACGCACCCGCTATTATCAGAGTATGATTGACATAGACAGTCTTATGAAAGGACAAGATTATTCTGAACTTCTGGACAGTTACGTTCTTTTCATATGTAATTATGATCCTTTTGAAAAAGAAAAAGGCATAGGATATGGATTACCTTGTTATACCTTTAAAAATACATGTGCTGAAAATTCGCAGGTTCCTTTAGATGACAAATCAATAAAAGTGATTTATAATGCAAGTGCGTATGAATCAGTAAAAGATAAGAAAGTTCGTGATTTTCTACACTTTGTCATGACGAATGATCCCGAAGAAAATGATTTTTGCAAGATGCTGTTTGATACTGTAAAACGATTAAAAGAAGATGAAGATTGCAGGAGTGATTACGCTGCTATGAATTTACATGATCGAGACATAAAGAAAGCCGCAAAAGAGGAAGGTATACTCGAAGGCCAGCAGCAGCAAGCCATTGCGGCCGCAATTAATCTTCTAAAAATGGACAAACTTTCTCCAGGTGAAATTGCACAATCACAGGGCCTACCCCTCGAGAAAGTTCTTGAGCTTCAGAAAAGTATTCCTGTAAATGCATAAGCCTATGCGGTGATTTCGATACACCGCTTTGCGGCACTCAAATACCGGAATAAAAAAACGAGAGACTGTGTAGAACAGTCTCTCGTTTTTTTATTGATTTATTGTTCTTGTACTAAGCGGATGGATGCAAAATAAGGATCATAATCTGGATTAGTATTAGACTGAATTTGGTTTTTAGCCATATTGACAAGTTTATGTTCTGCATTCCAATAAAGTCCTCTATATTTTGAAGTCCAACTGTATACGTATGTCCAACTGCCATCTTTACGACAAGAACCTCCTGCCGGCAAGAATACTGCACCCGCCTCTTCCATTTTTTTCCATTCCCAGGAATCATACTTATTCACTGTTATATCAGGCAAATCGGTACTAGACCAGCCAGGTGTAAATGTGAGTCCTGAAGGTGGATTATCCCAATTGTCCGGTAAGAGAACAAAACCTGTCATGAAGACAGATTTGCCTCCGGTATAGTCAAAATTATAAATCTTTGCAACACCAAATTTACTTGCGGCATTAGTTCGACCTTCAAAGAGATACTGCCATTCATCTGCGGTAAGCAAACGCCAGTTTGTAATATCACTTTCTGGAATTGTAATACTTGAAATCGCTGTTTCATCCAGATAGTCAAACAAATCATGATTATATTTAAAATATCCTTCTGAATCACGACTTGTATTTCTTTCACTGTAATAATACTGCTGGGAAACAAAGTGGTATTCTGTAGAAGTTGAAATGTTTTTCCAAAGGTT
>CADBOX010000263.1 GCA_902796415.1 uncultured Lachnospiraceae bacterium | reverse complement strand
TTCAAACCATTGACATCATTTCCGATATAACGGATCAGGAGACGTCGGACAACCAGTGAGACAATCAGAAGCAGAATCCGGGAAGCAATGGAAACGCTGACATTCAGAACGCTTCGTTTCTTATCCATCGATGTATCTTCTTTCCTGCCATAATGGTATCAATCGAAGCCATCCACGTTGATACCTTTCGACAGTATATCGATTGTCCGCTTCAGTCCGCTTCTGATATCGCATTCTGCGCTCCACCCAAGTTTCTGCAGCTTCCTGCTATCTAGTCTTGCTTTGGTCACTTTACTATAGCCTGAAGCTTCTGCTGCATCCGGAACTTCAAATACCACTTTGGTTCCACTGATATCGGCAATCATCGATGCCAGATCTCTCAATCTGATATCCGATTGTTCATCGGCGATGTTATAAGCTTCTCCGCTCCTCCCCTTCAACAGAACGTACAGCAGACCCTTGACTGCATCAGCTACATATGTATAACTGTAATACTGCGTCCCGGCAGACTTCAGCACAATATCTTCCCCAACCAGCCCCTTCCTGATAAACTGACTGATCGCCTTGCTGTCATCCATCAGCATTGTCGGCCCATATGAACGTGTGAAACGTGGTATTACTATGTCTAATCCCTTCTGCGCTTTATAAGCCTGACACAGTGCTTCCCCGCACCTCTTGCTCTCCGGATAGCCTGCGCGAAGTGTGTTGCAGTTGATATATCCACAGTAGGTCTCATTGAACAATTCCGTATCCCCGCGATTCTCACCGTAAATCTCATTCGATGATGCAAAAGCAAATCGAACTGCATGGTGCGTCTCAGCAAAATCGAGCATGTTCTGAAGGCCTATAATATTGGTGGTAATGGTTCCAATCGGATCAATGGCGTATTGCAAAGGATGCGTGTTTGACGCAAGATGAAGCACAAAATCGACCTTCTCAGGATGATCATAATGCAGTGGCATATTGACATCACACGGAACAAAGATCAGATGCTCATCTTCATCCCAATTGGAAAATCGTTCATAAGCCTTAGCTTTAGACCTTCCAAACGCATAAACCGTGCAATTCAAGCCGGATTCGTTCTTATACATCAGAACATCTACAAGAAAGCTTCCCAGCAACCCAGTTGCCCCCGATAGCATCACAGTGCTGTCCTGCAGTTTTTCCCATGGAAGATCAGCATTTGAAGTCTCTCTGATATCCTCCATATACAGTTCATGATCGTATAGAGACATATCCGCACCTTATTTCAGCCCGTTATACTGTCTGATTTTTAAATACGCCTTAAACATCTCAATATCGTCCTGGGTCGTTAGTTTGATATTCTTGTCGGAGCCTGCCGCAAAATAGAGCCTAACGCCCAATTCAACCATCATTGTGTTTGCGTAATGCGATCCATTAGTTCCGATTTTCTTCTCAAACGCCTCATGATATCTGGAATACAGCAGATCAAATCTGTATGCCTGGGGCGTCGCAACACGACGCAGCGTTTCCCGGGGGATATATTTCGTCGTGCTGATCTCATCATCGGCCACAAAGATCTGCTCGTTGTATGGTAATGAGGTTACCGCGTTTCCGTACTGACGTGCCTTCCGAATGACATCTGTCAGGACAGTTTCATCAACCAATGGGCGTATCCCATCATGAATAATTACAATATCTTCCGGGGCTATTTTGCCTTCAAGATGGTACACACCGTTCCGGATAGACTCCTGCGCCGTATTCCCTCCTGAAACAACCCATTTCAATTTCGTAATGCTGAACTTCTTTGCATATGCCCAGAGAGCTTCTTCCCAGCCATCAATACAAACCACTTCAATCGCGTTAATCTGCGGATGTCTTTGAAACCCTTCCAGTGTATAGAAAAGAATGGGTTTGCCATAAACGTTCACAAACTGTTTGGGAATCTCCAGCCCCATTCGTGTTCCGGAACCACCTGCAAGTATCACGGCTGTTGTCATGATGATTCACCTCTGCAAACATTCCTGTCAGACACTTACCCTCACCATAATCTGCTTCAGCCGTTTATATGGTCTAAAACATATGTAAAACAAATCAGGGCTGATCATATACAATACCAGAAGCGTCTTCGTTTGTGGTTTGATAAGAGGATTTTTCAGAAAATGCGGAAACGCGCTTCTGATTCTTTTCTGAAAGATCCTCGCTTCTTTTCTGTATTCTTTATATGCTGGCATCAGCCTGTTGATCATACTTGTTTGATCCACATCATATTTTTCATACAGTTCATCACCTCCGGGCTTCCCGTTCAATTCCTGATGCAGCAAACGGAAAACCAGATCGTTCTCTTCCATCATCTCCGGCTTTATGCCTGCCGTATGTGACGCACTCTCCGGGCGGATCCTTCTATGATAGTATATTCTTTCGTAAATGATTGTTTTCTTTGAATTGGAAATCACCTGCAAAAGGAAAAGAATATCTTCTCCAAGCTTAATACGCTTGTCAAACCGGATATTTCCGATCGCCCGTCTTGAAAAAAGGTTTGCCATCATATACGTTCCGGAAACAAATCGTCTCACCTCTCCGGAATCCGCAGTGCGATATCTGCTGTCGCTTCTTCCCCCGCACAGATCCTCGATTCGTTTTCCATCATAAAACTCATCGCTCCGCGCTGCGATCATATCCACCCCGGCATCCTCTGTAAGGCACATCATATCCCACAGGGCATCCTTTCCAGCCAGCACATCATCTCCATCGATAAATCCAATGTATTCGCCCTTGGCTGCCTCAATCCCCAGATTTCTTGCATTTGAGACCCCTGCGTTCTGAGAATGAATAACATGAACTCGCGCATCTTTCTCCGCGTATCTGTCACAAATCTCAGGGGAGCGATCTGTTGATCCGTCATCAATCAATAGCAGCTCATAATCCGTGAATGACTGACTCTGGATCGAATCAAGACAGTCCTTCAGATACCTTTCTATGTTATAAACCGGGACAATGATTGAAAGTTTCATGCTCTCTGATCCATTCATCATAAGGCTTGTTCAGATCCATTACAACCGCGTCATGAGAAGGAACACGCTCCTCTTTCGGCGGAAGCTGCATATAGTCGCCAAAGGCAATTCTTAGATACTGGTCATAACCAGATGGAATCGGCAGTTCGATTTGCTCAAACGGCACTTTGACTGCTTCTGCAAAAGCATCCAACGGATAGAGATTACGCAACCATTTCGGTCCCGAACAAAGTTCCGTATAACCAATGCACTTCTCCATCGGATACTTCGTCATCTGTTTTTCCGCAAACTTCCATATGTGATATCGGCTTTTTCTTCCGGGAACCAGGGCAAGGCAAGCCCGGCTAATCCATTGGATAGTCCTTCCGTGATTACGGGGAATCAGTTGGGCACAGAACAGAGAATAAACATATGCCCAAAGGCACTGCAACATTCGACTCAGCCGTTTGCCCGGATAACCGTCCAGCGGCAGAATATCCAACGCTACGCCGCGAACCGTGGGTACATCCGTCTCATACTCCCTGATATAAGTTGTTTCGCGATCCCGGATTTTAAAGAACAAGTCATGCGTGACAAGCTCTCCGGAGGGCTTTTCCAACACATAACGACCGTCTTTCCATAGCCTCCATGCCTTCTCATAATCAGCCCTGGGCATGAAAAAATCAAGGTCATCATCCCAAGGGATCATACCCTTGTTTCGTACAGCACCGATGCAGCCTCCCCCGCAGAGATAACACAGAAGCCCTTCCCTTTCACAGAATTCAGCAAATTCCTTCGCCATGGAAATGTTAATCTGCTGAAGTTTTTGTAAATCTTTCATGTTTGATGACCTTACTTTT